>CAYGTJ010000105.1:0-4585 GCA_964352755.1 uncultured Alphaproteobacteria bacterium | reverse complement strand
TTTTAGAGGGAGTTCTCCGCGGCGGCCAGTATGATGTTTTTTTGCATAAAAAACTACGATTGTTCCACGTGGAACAATGCGTGGATTTGTCTCAAATTTTAGTGATCAGCGTGCGTGAGGGGGGTAGAAGTGCGAAAGGCGAATCATAGAGCGGGTTTTGCTGCTGCTGCTGGGGTTGTATCTGCATGTTCGCGCGCATCAGTTGATTCTGTTCGCCCTGGTGGCAGTACGAGAGTTGAACCATCGGCATGTTTAGGTTTAGTCTCTGGGAATTCAAGGTCATGGATGCGTTCGGCTAATGTATCATTAAGCTCAGTGAGGATGTCGTTTACGGAGCAACTCACCCATGAAAAGCGACCGGGATGTTTTTGGCGAAGAAATTCCGAAACTTTTAATCCGGGATTGCCTGTGCGCGAAGATAAATATTTCTCAAGGAGCCCCCCGCGCTCAAGGACAAAAAACACAATTTTTCTTTGAGCGGGTATTTTCTGCCACAGCTTGGGATCAATTTTTTTCTGACATTCAGTCCAGTTCTGCGGCGTGAGTCGTTCAACAATAGTAGGTGCAGAGGGCGCCGCATAGCCAAACAGACGGCCGCTATCATCGTAAAAAAGCGTTCCGCCATCGTCTGCTTTTCGTGGGGGATGGCGAGGTGTTTCAGTGTCTCCTGCGCCGGATGCAGCCGTTGCCGCAGAGGCTGAAACTTCACAAAACATGAAAACTGATAAAAGAGAGAGTAAATAAATCATTTTGCAAGCAATATAAACAATCTTAACTATGCACCATTGTTCAATTTTTGTCAATAAGTAATTGTGCATTTCTGTTTACTTATTAATTAATGATTAAATGTATGATTGTAAAGTTAGATAATATTTAATTGTTTTTATATAGATGTATTTTATGAATATATTTCGTTATTTTGCTTTTTTATTTATATTTACTCAGCCACACGTTGCTAGCGAGGATCGAAGGGTGCACCCTCAGCCAATTCTTGCAGATAGGTCAACAAGAGATCAAAGTGCCGCGCTTACATTTGAAGAGGAAATGCGCAGAGGTTGGGATGAAGCAAAACGGAGGTTTTCAGTAGATGGAGGTGGTCGGTTTTCAAGTTCGCATGTATCTCGTGATGGAATTGCGGGTTCTGAAGCAGCAGCGTCTGACGCTGCTTCAGATGCTAAAGTTCCCGCCTCAAGTCTTAGTATTGCACATGCTTTGCATGCAAGAGGAGGCAAAAGAGTAGAGCGTGCAGCGGTTTTTGATGGTGGTGGAGTTCGTGGCGCGTTTTCTGCCGAGGTCTATCGTTCGCTCCTAAGGTATTTGAATTCAGGCGGAGCAGAAAGTAGTGACTCTGCAAGTGCCGCTTCAGCAAGTGGTGATGCAAAAGCTACGCCCCGGATACCTACAAGTGCTGCAGGCGAAACAACTGATGTTTTTGATGTTTTTAGTGGCACATCAACAGGGTCATTAATAGCCCTAGCGAGTGCCTTACCGTATCATCCTCGCCTTACCGATGAAGGTGATGTTTATCTTGATTCGGGAAAGCCTGTGTTTGATAAAGGACCGTACTCTCCAACAGATATTGTTAAGTTATATCAACGATTAAGTTCACAAATATTTGTGACAACATACATGGGTTCAAGAAGTTGCTCTAAATGCTGTCAACCAGATGAATGTGCGGATACTCTTTGCAGCGGGCTGTGGGACATGACAGTCGGTATGTTAAGGCTAGGATATTGCACGGGAGGAACGTGCGCCCCATGTCGATGCTCTAAGGCTGGGACATGTTGTGGGTGGTGTGGCCCAATATACAGTAATGAAAAATTTCGTAATCTTTTAAGTGTTTATTTTGGAGATACTCGTTTTAGAGATTTGGCAAAAAATGCAATTATTGTTGCAACAAATATTAACACCCGAAGTGCGGAGTATTTTTCCAAAATAAGAACGCCAAATATGCTTATTGCTGATGCAGCTTGGGCATCAACAGCTGCGCAAACTTATTTTCCTCCCGTGCTTGTTAAGAAAAACCCAAGAGAAGTGAGTGCTGCTGTGCGTGCTGATGGACATGACGAGCAAATCGTTGCATGTGCAGATGGTGGTGTTACAGACAATAGCCCTATTACTGCAGTTGTTTATGAAATTCTAGCTGAGAATGAGGGGTGTATTCCAGGCAATTTTTTAATTGCCTCCTTCGGAACAGGAAAATTGCCTGAACAAGACAGATATTCAGGGTTGCGTTCTAGGGGGTGTCTCGGTTGGTTGAAGGAGTTGCCTCCACAAAGTATTGAATCAACCGCGAGTGCAGGACTTATACTCTTGCAAGATTTAAGTAGAAAACTATATGGTGACGAAGATCGAATCTTTAAATTTGAGTTACTCCTCACACAAGAATTTGAACGGATAGATGATCCCAATAATATTCCTGGTTTGTTAGTTAAGGCAGAAGAATATATGGAATCTGAAGCAGGAAAAAAACTTGCAGGGTCTTTTGCTAAAAGATTTTATGGAGAAGAATTTGCTGACGATGCGCTCGATATGGGTGATGAACATAGTGCTGTTCCCGCAGCGGCTGGTTCTCCCGCAGCCGCTGCTGCTCACTTAGGTGCTGCTGCTGCGGGGCTTAGTCAAGCTGTTGGGGCATCTCCATAATAACGGGTTTTCATGCGAGTGAGTTCTGATATTCATTCGGCTTGCCCGGGATAATATAAATAAAAAATATCAATTTCTTGAACTCTAGGCATAGAGACCCTATGTTAAGCATATATTTTTATATTGGATGATTATGCTTTCACATCTAGCCCATTTATTAATGAATTATGGCCTGAATAGTCTTATGGCACAGGCAATTGTTGGTTTGTGGTACACCATATTTTTGGTTGGGGCACAGTACGTTGGTGTTGGTGTTGTTGGGCAGTACGCACAGAAACTTTTGCCTTATTTGTTTGCTGACTCTCATAAGAAATGGGCGACGCATGACCTTACAAAAAAGACGTTGCGGTGGGTGTCAATTGGCATTTCAGGTCTGATATATGTAAAGGGCGCTACGTACCTGGAAGAACTCAAAGGGTTTGTTGAGATTGGTGCCACAATACATTTTATTGGGCTTGGGATGTTCATGTATGGTCTGGTGATGGCGCTTAGTTTTGGCCTGGGTCTTGCGATGGATTTTTACGATACGTTTGCGATTTCAAAACGCGTGCCGATTCGCTCCTACGTACAGATTTTGACATTTTTCTTGTGGACACTCACGACAATCATTTTTGTATGTGTGTTACTTGGTGAATCGCCCTCGGCTGTATTTGCAGGACTTGGTGCGTTAACAGCCGTTATTCTGTTAATTTTCAAGGATACAATTTTAGGATTTGTGGCCAGTATCCAGGTGACTCTTTACGACATTGTGCGCATTGGTGATTGGGTAACGATTCCTGAATACGGTGTGGATGGGGATGTCATGGAAATTTCCGTTTCCACGGTTAAGGTGCGCAATTTTGATAAAACAATTTCCAGTATTCCCACAGCATCCCTGATTAACAAGGGTGTTAAAAATTGGCGGGGGATGAAAGAATCGGGTGGGCGTCGCATCAAACGCTCGCTGCTTATCGATGTGCAATCAATTCGTTTTTGTGAGGCCGCAGACCTCCAAAAATTGGCGCAACTTGATTTGTTGACGAAAACGTTAGCCACTAATGATTCAACACTCAAGAATCACACGCCTGGTGAGGTCGGTGCGATTAATGAGCAGCGTTATACAAATGCCGCCCTTTTCCGGATGTATGTAAAGGCATATCTCCAACAAAACCAAGACATCCATCAGGATGGATTTACGTTTTTGGTGCGCCAGCTTGACCCAAGTGAACATGGGTTGCCACTTGAAATTTATATCTTCGTCAACAATACAAATTGGCCATATTACGAAGACGTGCAAGCCGCTATTTTTGATCATTTGTTAGCATCAATGCCAACGTTTGGATTGCGCCATTATCAAAATATTATCGTTGAACATCAAGGCGATATTCGTGCGCGTGAAACCCCTAATCTGCGTGCCATTTCGTAGCACAGTTGGTGGTTAACGGTTTTTTGTTGCGGGTTCTTGTGTGCGTGGCGTGAGGGCGGTTTTGATGATAGTGGATTGTTCTTTTTCGTGTTGCGCGGCGTAGCCTGTTGCGGGTGCTGAGCCCTCGGGGCGCGCAATCACCTGTGGCCAAACTTGCGTGCGTTTTTGGGTCGTGAGAACGCTTTCAATACGTCGGTCAATATATGTCCAGGCACCCATGTTTTGGGGTTCTTCTTGGCACCAGACGACCTCTGCCTTTGGATAGTTTGCCAGCACATCGAGGAGTTCTTTTTCAGGGAAGGGGTAAAGCTGTTCCACGCGCACCAACGCAACAGATGATTTTTTATTCTGGGCTGTGCGTGCGGCCAAAAGATCGTAATAAATCTTTCCCGAACACAGAACTACCCGGGTTATTTTGTTTGCAGGCGTGGGGTCATCAATGACGGATTGAAACGTGGTTGATCCAATAAAATCTTTCTTTTCAGACACAGCCAATTTATGCCTCAGGAGGGATTTAGGTGTCATAAGAATGAG
>CAYGTJ010000104.1:0-4663 GCA_964352755.1 uncultured Alphaproteobacteria bacterium | reverse complement strand
CCTATGCGCGAGGCAATAACACCCTTACCTGAGCGCGTATCAAATTCGGGCAAGAACAGAAGTGTTTCCATCCCGCGCTCACGGTAATTGTACGCAGCTTGAAGTAACATTGTGCTCTTTCCAGCATTCATAGCTGAAAAGTAAAAAAATAGCTTTCCCGATTGGCGCAAGGTGTCCCCCTTGTTAAGCAGCTTTTGGTTCGACAGCGTCCTCAACATATGAGCGCTCATCGCGGTGGTCAACGAATATATTCCAGATAATCAAGGTAAACAACGCAACAGACGCAACAACCGCCCCCATGAGGAAAGGAAGCTTGATCTGCTCATCAGAAATATATCCAGCACAGTACCCTGAAAGTACGGCCGCAAAACCACTCGTGAGGTTAAAGATTCCAAGTGCCGTTCCCGTTACCTTCGCAGGAACTTCTTCAGAAATGATCGCAGAGAATAAAATCTGAGAAGTACCACGCTGTGCGCCCCAGAAAACAATACCAAGATACGCTGAATTTAGCGTCATTATTCCAAGACTTATTTCCGTGCCAAAGTAGAAACATAGATGCGATAAAATAAGCGTTACAAAGGAAAAATACAGAATCTGCGAACGACGCATACGATCAGACAGCTGTCCAATCGGAAAACAACATAGAGATGAAACAATGTTAAATATTCCAATCACCATCGCACACAACCAAATAGGAGCCCCCAACGTTTGCATACGCAAAACAAGCAAACCATCAGCAAAACGCGCCAACATAAAAAGACTCGCAATGGTCAAAAACATCCAATAACGACCATTTAATAATGTCATATCGGAAAGGCGAAGTTTTTGATCATCGCTTGACTCCTTGGTGGGGCGGCCTCGCATGTGCTCAGGTACACTTTCTTTAACACTGTAAATGATCATGTAAACAGCGACCAAACAGGGGATAAACCCAATCCAAAGAAGCGTCTTATAATCAATTTTTGTTCCCATTTCGCCGGCAAAGTATATCAACCCACCAATAAGAAAAGACCCCGCAGCACAGCCCACTGTTTTTAGCGTCATCATCACCCCAAAGCTTGCCCCCCTATTTTCAGGCGTCGAGACATCTGCGACAAACGCATCGCGTGGGGTGGCCGTAAGACCATTACTTGCGCGCTCAGTCAACTTTGAAACAGTAATCCACAGAGGAGAACCCGCAAGAATAAAGATTGGCTTTGATATAGCCGCGAGGATAAATCCAAGGATCAACGGGGGTTTCCGACGACGAAAATAATCACCAAAAACACCTGATAGCAGTTTACTTACCTGAGAAAGCCCTTCTGATAGCCCTTCAATAACACCAATCGATATCAATGAGAAACCTAGCACCTCTTTCATATACATCGGTGAAACACTAAAGGTCATCGTGGTTGAGATCGCAACGAGCATGACAGCAATGCTCAGTTTCCAGATTTCGGGTGATATTTTTTGGTTGGTTTTTTGAGAGGAAGGATTTTGGTTCATTACGCGAATGGGCTCAAGATGACTACATGTATCTGATATCAAATATTCTTAGCCAAAACAAACATATTTTATAAAAAGAATGTATTGATTATTTTTATTTTTGGTAATAGCATTATCATTCCCCTTGTGATTACTAAACTTACACAAAATTAGCTTTTTCATTGTATGTGAATTGCCATCAAGGCTATATTGGGTAACCGTCTTGTTTTTAAAGATTTATGCTACCTCTTTCTTCTGAAAAAAATCAACCCAAAGCCCCTTCCTACATAACAGTTAGTGAGGTCTCGCAGCAAATTCGCGCTACACTCGAGGGACAATTTAGCACTATCCGCATCCGCGGAGAGGTTTCAGGTACAACCTATCATGGATCTGGGCATCTGTATTTTTCGGTGAAAGATGAAAACGCTGCCCTCGATGTTGTAATGTGGCGCCATGCTGCCAATCGACTGGCCGTTAAGCTCGAGGACGGCCTTGATATTATTATAACGGGCGCAATCACAACGTTTGCGGGACGCTCAAAGTATCAACTCAACGCCACATCTATTGAAATTTCAGGAGATGGCTCATTGCTCAAACTCCTCGAAGAACGTAAGAAAAAACTACGCGACGAAGGACTTTTTGATCCTGAGCGAAAAAAGAGCCTTCCTTTTTTACCCCAGACTATTGGGGTTATTTCATCCCCAACGGGGGCTGTCATCCGCGATATTCTTCACCGCATTGAAGAACGCGGGCCAACGCGTGTGATTCTTTGGCCAGCCGCAGTTCAAGGTGAAAAAGCCACAAATGAAATCATCACAGCAATCCACCACGCAAATGATATTCATGTGAACTCACCCAACCGCCCTGATGTGTTAATTCTGGCACGCGGCGGAGGTAGCATTGAAGATCTGTGGTGTTTTAATGATGAAGAACTTGTGCGAACTGTCGCAAACTCTCACATCCCTATTATCTCTGCCGTGGGGCACGAAACGGATACGACTCTGGTTGACTATGCAAGTGACATGCGCGCACCAACACCCACAGCCGCCGCGGAATTTGCCGTCCCCGTTCATTTTGAATTGCGGCACACGCTCAATACGCTTGCGAATCAACTGCATCGTACCGTCAACCAAGCGACGAACATCAAGCGCCAAGCCCTCAACACATGCGCAAAACAATTAGAATGGGGCATCCAGCGAACAGGTACGTTGCACCAGCGCCTGGATGATTTAAGTCGACGCTTACGAACACCTGACGAACGGTTGCGAAACGTTTTTGATGCATTAAACACCCATAACCAACGAATGATCCGAAGTACCGCGCATATTTTCAACCATAAATCGCGTGAGTTGAAACGATTACAGCAGGTTCTCGAAAGCTACTCATATACGAACACCCTCAAGCGTGGATTTGCAGTGGTTCGTGATCAATCAGATACCCCCGTTACCTCTTCACACTTGGCGCGCAAAGAAACGAACCTCACACTTGAGTTTCATGATGGGAAAATCCAAACAAACACCCAGGGTCAAACTCAGACATATGAAAAAACCCGTCCAAAACGAACGGGCTCTTCACGAAAATCGAAAACTCAGGATCTTTTTTCCCAAGATTAGTCAATAATTTCAACTAGCTCCATGTCGAAAATGAGTGTTGCATTCGGGGGAATTGCACCTGGATACCCGGCCTCACCATAGGCCAATGAGCCTGGAATTGTAACCTTTGCACGTTCACCAACTTTCATGGAAAGTACGGCTTGATCCCATCCTTGAATGACTTGGCCTTTTCCAGCAGCAAATTCAAGTGGCGTTCCGCGGTCACGTGAACTATCAAATTTTTTACCGTCCTCAAATTGTCCATCATAGTGAACACGAACCAACTGTCCTGCAGTAGGTGTGGCACCAGTACCTTCCGTGATTATCTCTTTTTTAATTTCGACAGCCATATGTTGGGCTCCTTTTTTCAATGGTGATTCTTTTTGTGTGTTATTTTTTCTTTGTGTGGTGGTGTTTTTTTGCGCATCGCACCCAGCACATAAACTTATTGCCACAAGGACAAATACACTTAATCGGTTCATACTTCTTATTCGTCTATATATTCCTCATGTATAACGCAGCCAAAGTATGATGCAAGGACTAGTTAGGAGCTACACTCCATAAGAAACGGCCATGTGCGACATTTGTGTCTTTTATCACGCACATCGAGCTTTAAGCCACCTGCAAAAGTAACATTTTTACCACACCCTCATAACAATATATTCCGTTATACATACTATTAACCTTCATTTAGAAGTTTTTACCGTATTTTGTAGAGGCAAATAATTATTATTAGGAGATAACATTATGAAAACCAAATTTGCATTGGCACTAGCACTGGCAACATCCAGCCTTATGGCTGCATCGCCCATGAAATATTTAAAGAGCTTTCAATATTCTGTGGGTGCATCAGCCACACAACAGAACTTTAAGCTTTCATACGATAATCCACACATAAACGATCACAGCAAAAAATCAGGTAGCAAAACAAACTACACCGGCGACCTAAGCATTCGCAAGGAAGTAATGCCCTGCACATCAGTTGGTGTTCTTTTCAGCCTCAGCTCAAAAGCATCACATGGTGATTACTGGAACGATCTCCCCGGCACACGTCAAAAGATGATCCTCGGTAATGACTTTGGATACTACGCGAGTCTTGGACGTCGATTCACACTAACACAAGCAATAAGTGGTGATCTTTCCATTCTTGCTGGTGGACGCACGATGTATGTGAAGGGCGAACAACGCAATAATGCCACAAAACAAACATGGCACTTTGCAGGAAAATCCAACACTGTTTTCAGTTATGGGCTTAACCTCGAACTTACTGTTGCAAAATCGAAAATTCGTCCTTTCGTTCGCTGGACATCCACGAATGAAGTAAAGACAAAACTTTCTGCGATTGGCTCAACGAAAAAAGATGAACGCCTTCGTTCGAAACTCAATACTTTCTATTTTGGTGCGCGCTACGCATTCTAAATCGAAACCAATACCGATTAAGAGCCCTGCCAATCGCAGGGCTTTTTTTTGTGGCGAAAAAGCATTGCTTCGTGAGTGCTGATCATGTTCAATGATGAAAATATTTTTCTCATAACATGACTTTTTTCTATGCACTACTCCTTGGATTTATTTTTATGATTCTGTCACTGCGAGTGATTACTCTTCGG
>CAYGTJ010000103.1:0-4713 GCA_964352755.1 uncultured Alphaproteobacteria bacterium | reverse complement strand
GGCCAGTTTAGTTTTTGCAAGATTTCTGTGGCTGTTCTATCTGCGGCGGCCTCCTTTCCCCGGTTCCAACGTAAAAACCCACGTTTGGCAATTTCCATTCCCCCCATGGCAACGGCAATGCCTGCTCCAGGGTTGGCAATCATGATACCGGCTCCCAAAAGTGTTGTTGCAAGTGCGCGTAATTGTTGCTCTTTCAGCGTAATCATTAGCAATTCCACGTGGCGGGCATAAATGTGACCTGTTTCGTGGGCAATGACACCAGCCATTTGTTCTGCTGTGGCCTCTAAAAATGTACCAGTATGAATGATCATCAAGGGGCCAAAGGTGGCCGCGGCATTGATTTCTGGGTCAACAATAACGTAATGTCTGACTTTTCCTGAGGGGATGCCCACAGATGCGTAAATTGGATCAGATATTGCCTTAATCGTATCGTTAATCTCTTGATCTTGAATGGCTGTACCCACCCTAAAATCGTACAACCCAAAAACAGGGAATGTGCATATAAAAATAAAAAGATAAAAACGAACGATCATCAATTGAAGGATCTCATCTCAGGGTCTCAACAGGTTTTAATATAGCACTTAATTACAGTTATCCCATCGTTTAAAATCACGAATTAATTGCGCACTAATTGCCAACTAAATGCCAGGGGTTTTGAGGATCATCGGCATATGATCCAATTTCCCAATCAATAGTGGCATGGGGATTCCACAGATTTTCACAGGCAAATATCGGCGCTCCTTTGGTGGCAACTCGGCAGCGCCCACATACAGATTTCATCATACATTGCATAGGCGCAAGGGTTAGAACCTCAGCATCTTTCGGCGCGTTGTGGGGCGTACTACTAATGGCGGGGAAATCATTGTTATGATCATCCGGCGCCTGGTGAATGATGCGAACGCTCGGGTGCAATTCACGCAGAAGACCCTTCAGATCATCAGGAATGTCCTCATTCAGACAAACGGTACTGTTCACCCCAAAAGACGCAATATTTGCAATACTTAGCAACCACGTGGGTTGGGTATAAAAATAGGTATCATCCTTAAGGCTAAGCATATTTCCCACAGGGCCCATGAGAGTCATTTTCTGGTTTATTGATAGATCAGAAAAATCACTGTTAATTCCATGAATCAAAAACGTGAGTTCGTTTCGTGTTCGGGCAACCTTGATCGGCAGCAGGGCAATTGCTTTCCCCATGATTGTGAGTTTGAAAAAATTCCCAGGCTTGTAGTGTGCGACACAAGCCGGCGCACGAAGAGTGATTAACGTGCCCAATGCGTGCATGCGAATCATCGAAAGTGTTGATGTGTAAAACGATTTTATCTCAGAAACAGAGTGCTCAATGGGAGATTTTTCGCGTAAAGTCGTATCAATTTCCTGGGCACCCTTTTTACCACTGGCAAGCGCCTTTACAACGCTTCCTGAATAGTCAGGATGTAAATCACCGTGGTGTGAGATCGTGAGTACATGCAATGGATCACCGCGAACAAAAAATGAAGATTCATCCACGGGGATAAAGTTAGTGTCTGCGGATGTCGCCACGTTAATATCTCCGGAAATATGGGTGTTCGGGCGTATGCCGGTTGCAATTAGCACCGTGGATGCGGGAAGCTCAAGAACCTTTTGTTGCTGGCCGTCTGTTTGATGAATGGTCAGTCCGGTTATGTGCCCACGTTCATCAGTATGTGCACGATCAATTATTGCGTCTTCAATGATGCGCACCCCTTGATCGAGGGCGTGAAAAATCTCATGTTTATTTGTTTGATACGCAGGTGAGTCGGTAATTTTTCCCCGATAAATCAACGTCACATTTTCAGGATTATCGAGGTATCCGTTTTCTATCTGACGGACAATACGCTGAAGACGCTCATTACCCGTGAGCAGTTCTTTTTGTTTATGCGCGGGGAGTTTTTTCCACGAGGCATTAAACTTTTCACGCTGACGTTTGTAGTAAACCAAGGCTTCGGTGGCGGCGTCACACGCGGTTAACCCTCCTCCAACCACCACCAGGGGAAGATCAATCCAAATTTTACTTGTAAGATTTTTATGATACGCGCCGAGATTGAGATGCATCAAAAAGTCTGAGGCAATATGCACCCCATAGTTAACCGTGCGTAATTGCGCCAGATCGTTTGGTCGCCCCGTTCCCACACACATGGCCAGATGTGATATTCCTTTCTCAGATAGATTGGATATTTGCACCTGACTTCCCAAACGAAGACCACTCATCAGGTGATATGTTTTAAATCGCTCAAGTAAAATACGAATGAGATAAAGGTAATTTTTATCCCATCGGGAGGTGATCCCATATTCGGCAACGCCCCCAAATCCATCAGGAATTCGTGCATCAAGGCTTTTCCATAGATCACTTACATGTGCAATTGGGTGGATAATATGATGGTTATCGATCGGTTGAATGGTGAGGGTATCAACGGCCAGAATGCTATGCCCCCGACGCAACAACTCAAAGGCAAGACCAAACCCTGCGGGGCCTTGACCCGCAACACACACCGTGTGACCGGTGGGCGCGTCGGGCAGTGGGTTTTGAATGTTGAGCGGATTCCATCGGGTTAGAAGAGCATAAATTTCAAACCCATATTCATACCCTAAAACTGTATCAAGTATATGTGTCTCGATGCTGGGAACATCAACAGGGGCGCTTTTATGCAAGATGCAACTACTCATGCAATCATTACAAATGCGCCGTCCAGTGGCAGCAACCAACGGGTTATCAATGACAATAGTGGCAAGCGCCCCAATTGTATATCCTTCTCGGTGAATATGGATCATTTCTGAAATTTTTTGATCCAGTGGACATCCATGCATGGGCACACCATCTGCATTTGGATGGTTGGTACCCGTGCGACACGTATCTTTTGCGCGATCATGACAAATTAAGCACTGGTTTTCATGCAAATCAATCTCAGCAGAGGATGGTTTTTCATCATAAAACGCAAAGTCATGGCGGTAGGCAGGAGAGCGTGATTCAAAAATTCCATCCACGTAGGAATATGATTCAAGGGTTTTGGGGTCTTGAGAAAATAGCACTGACTGATCATCGTGCGTGTGAAGTGCCCATATTGCATATTGAATAAGCACATCAATCGTTTCTGGGTGCGCGTCATCCAGTGCACGAAAAACAGCCCGTGCAAAACTGATATCGCTTATGTTGCCACCACACAATGAAACTGTTTTTGCTTTGATTGTATCGATGTTAATGGCATGCGGTGTGTGATAACGAGGATCACGTTTGACGACACGCTGGATAAATTTTTGGCGACATGCAAATATTTCGTTTCTAGATGTGTGTCCTGTTTGACGGGTGGATTTGAGGTCAAAGCAATCACGCAAAAAATCGTCCACAAACGGACTCAATGCAATAACAAGCGCACTATATTCACGGGCACCAACATTTTCAGGAGCATTGCGTGCAGTGATGAGTCGCCGGCAAAGCGACTCAGGAAGAGTTCTTAGAAATGTGGTATCAAGGGCTTGTAAACCACCTAATGTGTGCAGCCCAGAAAATGAATTCTGAAAATTCTGAAAATTTGTCATTTCCGTTATCGATTTAGTGGACTATGATTTACGAACATCAAATGTAGTGTTTAATGCGATATCTGTCTAGCTGTGAACCGGAGTGGTTGCGAGGAAAAGTAGCTATCGTCCGTGTTGATATTAATGTGCCCATCACAAATGGAAAGATTCTTGATGAATCCCGCATGTTGGCGATTAAGCCAACTATTGATTTTTTACAAACGAATGGCTGTAAAGTACGCATTTTAGCGCATTTTGGTCGACCAAAAGGAAAACCATCAACAGAGCTATCGTTGCAAAAACTTGTCCCACACATGGAAATCTTACTCGGCCAGTCAGTAACTTTTAGCAAAGAATATTTACCCTCATCTGACCCGATCGTACTGTATGAAAACCTCAGATTTGATCCAGGTGAAGAAAAAAATGCGCCTGCATTTGCTCAAACACTCGCTAAACTTGGTGATTTTTTTGTGAATAATGCGTTTTCAGTATCTCACCGTGCACATGCCTCAACGGTGGGGGTAGCACAACTCCGTGAAGCGTTTGCGGGCCTATCTCTTGCTCAAGAAATATCGGGTCTTGAAAAACTTCTAAGCACCCCAAAGCGCCCCCTAATTGCGGTGATTGGGGGATCAAAAATCTCATCAAAAATACATCTGGTGAAAGCCCTTCTTGATACATGTGATCATGTGTTTTTAGGGGGGGCACTTGCCAATACATTTCTCTTGGCTTCGGGGAAAAAAATTGGTGCATCTATGGTTGAGGAAGATCACGTGTCCTGGGCGAGTGATGTTTTATCTCAAAAAACAAATCTGCATTTACCAACAGACGTCGTGGTGGCGGACAATCTCAATTCACCGACACATGTTCGAACAACAGCTGAATTTGATCTCAGCGATTCAGAAATGATTTTTGACATTGGGCCGCTATCTCAGGGCAAACTTTCAGACCTATTTTCACGGTGTGGAACGGTTGTATGGAATGGACCCCTGGGTGCTTTTGAGTACCCCCCATTTCATAAGGGCACAGTTCAGTGTCTCGGCCAACTCGCGGCGGCGACACGCTTGGGCGATACCTATAGTATTATCGGCGGTGGGGAAACCGTGGCCGCAGCAATCAAGAGCGGCAAACCTCAAGCTTTTAGCTTTCTTTCCACGTCGGGGGCAGCCGTTCTTGCAT
>CAYGTJ010000102.1:0-4770 GCA_964352755.1 uncultured Alphaproteobacteria bacterium | reverse complement strand
TGTAAAAAGAATGCGCGTATTCGTATCGGAATACTTTTCAATGTTGCTGTTAAAACTATTCACAAATGCGGATGTTCCAATGAGTGTGTCTGATTCCTGGTTCTGGGTGCGTAGATACATGTTTTCTTGCACAAGAACACTCGCATCAAGGGCGCGCTGAATCACGAGAATCATATGCTCAGCCTTAAAGGGTTTTTCAATGAAATCAAAGGCACCTGAACGCATGGCTTTAACCGCAGTTTCAACGGTTCCGTGCCCGCTCATCATCACAACTGGAATGTGTGGATGCGTTTGGCGAATAATCTGAAGCGCCTTTAGGCCGTCCATGCGCCCCTCACCCATCCAAATATCAAGGAGAATAATACCAGGACAGCGATCAAGAACAGCCGCAATTCCTGCCTCGCCTGACTCAACATAGCGTGTGGCGAAGCCTTCATCACGAAGGACGTCAGAAATTAAATTACCAATGTCAGGCTTATCATCAACGATCAGGACTTCGATGGACACAAACAACCTCAAGAACGATTTCAGTGTGCTTATTATACAACACTCATTGGGGGTGTTGTCAACATTGCAACACTCGTGTGAAAGAGCATGCATGTACTCCAAAAAATTGAGTAAAAAAGCAAAATGATAAGTTTACAAACCCATCTTATAAGTATTTTCTAATAATCTTAAAAATATAGAAGTTATAGAAAAACTTTTCAATCAGCGGCATTTCTTTCTTTTTCCCATAGTAGGGTATCAATGAACGCTGCTCATACAGAGGGTCATCAGCAGCAACACCTGGTTTGCGATGATGCCAAACCGCATATTTTGTTAACAAGTAATCCTCATAAGGTTTGCGCATTACTACTTCAGGGTATTTAGCCGCAAGAACGCTGAGAATTGATTGGTCGTGCAAATGTGTGCGATATTTGGAAGATGCGGGGAGTTTCGTCGGCGTGTTTGTCAGCAACATCTCGTCCTCACATAAGCGCACCCACTGCGTGATAAATTTGTGTGATTCAGGCGTATTACGTATAACCAGAAAATTTGCGAAAACAAGAGGACGGTTGCCAATGTCGTTTGAGGACACCCCGGCGGCCACAAATACCTCTGGTTTTACCCCATGAATTAGCCGACCATACTTTTCTTTTACTCCCTCAAATCCAAGAATATGCCCCGTACCTAATTCCTTAATTAAAGGAGTCACGTCTTGCTTGATGACGTAGCCAGAATCAGCATAGATAATGACACTCCCCAGTGGTGAGTTTTGCAGAGCATTAAGAATAATCCATGGTTTCCACAACCAGAACCCTGCACCGATTTTATGCTTAAAAATATGCGCATTTTTTTTGCGAAATACTGGATCAACCATTGAACGGTTATACTGCACAATATGGTCAACTCCCCGCCCCAACGCAGATGCAGAAAGCGCCAATTGATTGCGGTAAAACATCTCATGCCCATCGGCATACGAAATGAGGTAGACTTTTGGACGCGTCGCATTCATGTGCGTCAAATACGACGGATCAAGTGGTCGCGTAGAAACATCCGTGGTCATCAACAAATTTTGCACCACCACATATGCGCACGTCACGGCAACCAATCCAATGACGAATAATGTTTTTAAGAGCTTGCTTCGCGGCATGTGAATACTCCTTATTTTTATGGTGTGTATCCTAACGCATCAGTCACAGATCGTCATCACTTATGAGAAATACTTGCTTTATGGTGATTTTTTTCATACATTTCGCACGTGATTTACAGGCTTTTACCATGAATCCCTATGTGGGTGAGTTATTAACATTAATCATTTGTATCGGCGCGCTTATCGCGGCGTACCGGTCATATGGAATAACAGGCCTTTACGCGTATAGTCTTTTGGGGCTAATCGTTGCAAATATCCAGGTGTTCAAGGTCGTTGATCTAGGGCTTGGAAATACCTTTGCCCTGGGCACAACTGTTATGAGTACGTTATTTATTGCCAGCGATTTGATCACTGAAAAATATGGGGCACCATCGGCGCGACGGTTGGTGAATTTAAGTTTTTCTGCCTACTTTATTTTTATGTGTCTCATGATGATTACAGTGAACCAAACACTGCCCAATGAGGCGACACCGTATAATATCGCGAGTCAGAAATCTCTTGAACATTTGTTCTTACCTGCGCCAGGGTTTTTTGCAGCAAGTCTTATTGCCTTTGGAATATCTCAAAATGTAGACATTGGGGTGTATGCGTTTTTAAAGACGCGGGTTTCCTATGTTGTTGCTCGTTCGAGTGTAAGCTCACTCATTGCCACATTCATCGATAATCTTATCTTTAGTGTGCTTGCCTGGATCATCTTTCATCCCACACCCCTGGGGTTTGAGGTTGTGTTTTATACATATGTCCTTAATGCATATCTAATGCGTGCGATTCTCGCCCTCATTAATGCGCCCATTGTTAAAATTCTGACCCATATTGAGCCCCGAAATGCAGTGTAGTTATCCAAATTTTAAATTTACAGTTTCCACAAATAATACAGACGGATCCAGGCGCGGTGAAATTCACACCCCTCACGGCGTTGTGCAAACGCCTGCGTTCATTTTTTGCGCCACGAAAGCAAGCATTAAGGGGTTGTCTCCCCAGCTTATGCGCCAAGCCGGGACACAGATCATTCTGTCAAATACGTATCACCTGATGTTACAGCCAGGCGGTGAAGTCGTGGAAAAACTGGGTGGCCTCCAGAAAATGACCGGATGGAAGGGCCCTATGTTGACCGATTCCGGTGGGTTTCAAGTCTTTAGTCTCGGGCATGGATCTGTTGCTGCTGAAATTAAGGGAAACCGCAACCAACATACGCCCCAAACCCTCATTAAACTCACCGAAGAAGGCGCCCATTTTCGCGCCTATACCGATGGTAGATATCAACTGCTAACGCCTGAGCGATCCATTCAAACACAGCAACAGTTGGGCGCTGACATGATTGTTGTCTTTGATGAATGCACCCCTTTTAATGTGGCCAAAGAATATACACAATCATCCATGCGCCGCAGTCATCGGTGGGGAATCCGTAGTTTAAACGAATTCAAAAAAAACCACACAGGACGCCAGTCCCTTTACGGCATTATTCAAGGGGGCATCTACAAAGACATGCGTGATGAGAGTACTGATTTTGTCAATACGCATCCGTTTTTTGGTTCTGCTGTTGGGGGATCATTGGGTGCTGATAAATCGCAAATGTATGATGTTGTGGCGTACACCATGGAGCGGCTTTGCAAGGATCGTCCGGTGCATTTGCTCGGCATTGGGGGTGTGAATGATATCTTTAACGGGGTAAAATGTGGCATCGATACGTTTGATTGCGTTCATCCAACGCGTCTTGCACGCCACGGCGGCGCTTTACTGCGGGCAGATCAACGAACGGAAACAGATTCGTACACCCGGGAACATATTGACCTGCGCCAGCGTAAATACCAACGAGATGACGCCCCTATTGATCCGAACACGACTGATGACTTTCTCAAGCAATTTTCCCGGGGATATGTGCATCATCTATTGCACGCGGGTGAACTTTTTGGTCACCAAATTATTACGTATCACAATGTAAAGTTCATGAATGATTTAATGGCTGATATTCGCACCGGCATCGAGACAAATACACTTGCAGCCGTCGAGAAAAAATGGACAAAAGACATCGGCTAGAACCATAGTTGCAAAGAAAAACCGTGGAGATTATCCCCCACGGTTTTTAAAAGCGAACAGGACTAACGCAACTTATTGAAGCGTTGGGGCTTCGTCTTCACCGCTTTTCATTTCGTCTTTGGCTTTGCCTTGGTTTTCAGCAAGCTTACGAAAATCAATCATGGAGAGATTAATCGGCATTACGCTTGCTTCGTGTGTCGTGCTTGCAATAATTGCCCGAGCAAACGGGAACAAAATACGCGGACAATCGATCAACAATAACTCTTTCAGTTTTGTTTCGTCCGTTTCAGTTATTGTAAAAATACCTGCGTAGGTTAACTCAAAAATGAATACTTTTTCATCTTTGTGTTTAGCCTCAGCCCGCACGATCAATTCGACCTCAAAGGTTTGCTCAGCAACACCTTTGCCTTGAACCTCAACATTAATCCCAATATCAGGAGCCTCTTGCATGCTGAAGGTCTTGAGTGGATTAACGTTTTCAAATGAAAGGTCTTTCACATAGGTAACATTAATATTTATAGGCAGACCGTCGTAATCAGTAACAGGTGCCTTTGGTTTTTCTTTTGACATGAATGTCCTCACTAATTTGTTGCTAGCAGATGGTAACGGCATTCAGGGGGAAGAATCAATACATAAAGTGACCAAAATTCCTTTCTTCTTTCGCCTATATGCGCTAGGTTATTCAAGAAAACAAAGGAGTAAAATGTGCACGGACTCGACCTAATTTTTCTCGCACTTGTTGCAGGTGCCCTCATTTTCCGTCTTTACAATACACTTGGCCAGGAAGACGATTCCACGCAAGAGCGCATTCGGGCTATTAATAAAGACCTGGAGCAAGAGCTACGCAGCGTGCATCAGGACAGGACGCCTTCACACGTTGATGCGTCAGTGCTCGATGATATTCGTCGTTTTTCAGCTAATGAACAGGTGATTATCCGGGATTTATATGACCAATGGCCAGGATTCTCACCGAGTATGTTTCTGGATGGTGCCAAAAACGCTTACATTTTTATCGTTGAGGCCTTTGCCAAGGGGGATAAACCTGCACTCAAGGGGCTGCTCTCGCCACGACTTTATTCTGAACTTGTATCAATTGTTGA
>CAYGTJ010000101.1:0-4797 GCA_964352755.1 uncultured Alphaproteobacteria bacterium | reverse complement strand
ATATTAATCCTCACACAATTGCTCGAGGAACGCCGGGATTTTCAGGGGCTGATATTGCTAACCTTGTTAATGAAGCAGCACTTCTGGCGGCGCGCCGAAACAAACGCGTCGTCACAATGGCAGAACTTGAAGAAGCAAAAGACAAAGTACTCATGGGGCCAGAACGAAAATCCACAGCCATGGGCGAAGAAGAGAAAAAACTCACCGCGTATCATGAGGCCGGACATGCCATTGCGGCCATTCACATGGCGGCATCGCACCCCATTCACAAAGCAACCATTATTCCGCGCGGTCGAGCCCTCGGCATGGTGATGCGTCTTCCTGAAAAAGATCGTTACTCACAAACACACGCGGAATTAATTGCAGATCTCGTGGTCGCTATGGGTGGGCGTGTGGCAGAAGAATTGACGTTCGGCAAAGACAAGGTAACAACAGGAGCATCGAGCGACATTCAGATGGCAACGCGTCTCGCGCGAGCAATGGTAACTGAATGGGGAATGAGCAAGTCACTCGGCCCCCTCAATTACAAGGACGATCAGAATGATCGCTTTTACAAGGCCGTTTCTGAAAGCACTAGCCATGAAATTGAGCGCGAAGTACGAACACTGGTTGAGGATGCACATAAAAAAGCAACGCAAATCCTGACGAAAAACAAGGCGCAACTTGAAAAGCTCGCAAAGGGGCTCATTGAATTTGAAACATTAAGCGGCAATGAAATTACAGATCTTTTAACAAAGAATAAAAAACCTGCCCGCATGTCTTCAACCGAACCACGCAAAAAGAAACCATCAAGATCGTCCCTCGGTGATGGCATTGGTGATGCTCTTGGTGATGACCACAGTGATAGTATGAGTGACTCCTCAGGAGACACTCCAGTAAAAGCAAAAAAACAAACGAGTTCCCAAAAAACACCCTCAAAAACAAAGAAATAGATCTTGTATCTTATGCCGAGTGTGATCATACTTACGTAAGGTTAAGTTTATTTTGATTATGGGAACTCCAAAAACTCCAACGAAGGCTAACGCTAATATTATCGAAGATTTAAAGCTTTATGCCTTTGTGCTTGCGACACTTTCGCTTACTTGGTTACTCACAGGGATGGGCTATTTTTGGCCGATATGGTTTCTAATTGGGTGGATTGTTGGCCCTCACGCCACCCCTTATTTTAAAAACATGTTTAGCTATAGCCAAAATCAGTGGAAAACAGCGCAAGAGCAAATTCTAGCCCCTGACAAAACGACTAAGGTAAAATCGAAAAAATTGAGAACAGCTGCCTCTGATGATTCAGATATTGCGGGTGCCTAAAATTTTATAAGTGTGGTTGCTTGTTTTTTCTGGACAATAGACCGTCTATTGTCTATAGATTCTGAGGTTGTATATTGCGTTTGACGCTACAGGCCTGGGTAGCTCAGTTGGTAGAGCAAGGGATTGAAAATCCCTGTGTCGGGGGTTCGAATCCCTCCCCAGGCACCACACCTTCACCACAACATTTTCATCACTATATTTTTCACCGCTACATTCATCACACATAACATATGATGCCGCTAACGATCCGGCACGTTGACACACTCACAACCAAATTGCACAGGTCATTAAGTCGCGTTTATTCCGTCACAGGCCCCCAAAACAACAAGTCGCAATTTTGAACTATTAGTCATTTATTCATCTAATATCACTTAATTCTAAGAAAATTGTTAAAACTTTATATATTTTATGTATACTGGTAATTAGCTATTGGGAGGCTAATAAAATGCGTGTACTTGTAATTGAAGACGATACGTCAACTGCAAAATCGATTAAAATGGCTTTAAAGTCTGAAGGTTTTGTCGTTGATACAACCAATATTGGTGAAGATGGACTCGAAATTATCCGCCATTATGACTATGATCTGCTGATTTTGGATTTGATGCTTCCTGATATTGATGGCTATGAAATTCTCCGTCGCATGCGATCCGCCCAAGTTACAACACCTGTTTTAATTCTCTCGGGACTCAGTGAGATTGATGACAAAACAAAAGGGCTTGGATTTGGGGCAGATGATTATCTGACCAAACCTTTTAACTCTCAAGAACTTGTTGCCCGTGTTCAAGCTATTATTCGCCGATCAAAGGGACATGCGAACTCTCAAATTAAAGTGGGGCGCCTGGTTGTTGATCTTACAACAAAACTTGCTGAAGTTGATGGAACAGTACTGCGCCTTACGGGACGTGAATACGCAATCCTTGAATTACTTGCCATCCGACGGGGGTCGACGCTTTCAAAAGAAGTGTTCTTAAATCACCTCTATGGCGGAATGGAAGAACCAGAGTTCAAAATCATTGACGTGTTTATTTGCAAACTACGCAAAAAACTTTCTGATGCACTGGGACGAGATGACTATATTGAAACCGTTTGGGGGCGTGGATATGTGTTGCGCGAACCAACCGATGAATCAAAGTCCGTAGATAATAAAGTTACCTCAATAAAGGCTGTCGCTAACAACTAGTTAGTGCGAAATGCTGAAGGTGAAAAAAGTATTTACCGATATTAGAATAATCGTGTATAAGCGTGATGGGATTCATATATTCGTTTCCTAGATCACTATTATTTTAACCAACTCAAGAGGATTCAAAACTGATCCATGTCTACACAAACTAAGGATAACCTGCCAGAATTTGGAAAAATTCGCTCCGTACTTTGGCCTATTCATAATCATGAAATGAAAAAATTCCTCCCCATGGGAATGATCATGTTCTGCTTATTGTTCAACTACACAATTCTGCGTGATTTAAAAGATTCTATCATCGTGAATGCCAGTGGTGCAGGAACAATTCCTTTCTTGAAACTTTATGGCGTTACACCGGCTGCAATTTTATTTGTTATTTTGTACGCAAAGTTAAGCAATTCCATGGAACGCGAGAACGTGTTTTATACGATCGTTACAGGATTTCTTGTCTATTTTGGTGCTTATGGATTTTTTCTACATCCTAATGTGTCATGGCTTCATTTTTCTCCTGAATACTCTGCCAGCCTTATCAGCTCTTACCCTTCACTTGAAGGTTTTATCAATGTGATTGGAAACTGGGTTTTCTCATCCTTCTATATCATGGCTGAGATTTGGGGCAGTTCAATGGTTGCCTTGCTCTTCTGGCAATTTGCCAACCAAATCACACGAATGAGTGAAGCAAAGCGTTTCTATGGTCTTTTCATTGTTCTTGGCAATGTGTCTCTCATGGTTTCTGGTGCCTTGCTTGTTCAATCAAACAATCCTGAACTCATCAAAAGTTTGTTTCCATCTGTTGAAACGCCCTTTGACGTCATTATCAAATTTTTCATGACAGCTGTTGTTTTCTTTGGTCTTGTGGCGATGTATCTATATCGTTGGATCCATCGTGAGATCCTGACTGATCCACGCTTTTATGATCCTAAAGAAGTTAAGGTTAAGAAAAAGAAAGATAAGCCCTCACTTATGGAAAGCGCTAAAATTATTTTCAGTTCACCTGAGCTTGGCCTTATTGCCTCACTAATTATTGCTTATGGTATTACCATTAACCTTGCTGAGGTACAGTGGAAAGAACAGATCAAACATTTTGTGAGCACTGAAGTTGATCCCAAGGCTGCGTATGCAGCTTTTATGGGGCGTTTCTCCTTTATTAATGGTGTCATTACGATTCTCTTTGGTTGGTTTATTGGTTCAGCTATCCTTCGTAACTTCCGTTGGTTTACGGCAGCAGCGATTACACCAATGTTCATGCTCATTGGTGGGTCTTTGTTCTTTGCCTTTATCTTAATGAAATCAACAATGGGTGATTTCTTGGGGACATTCATGTCAAGTGATGCTGGACGAAATGCTGTTGTTGCGGCTACTCTTCTTGGGTTTGCAATCATTGTGACGGCAAAATCCATTAAGTACACTCTCTTTGATCCGACAAAAGAGATGGCTTACATTCCCTTGGATGAGGAACTACAAAGCAAGGGTAAAGCTGCCGTTGACGTTATTGGTGGCCGTGCTGGTAAAAGTGGTGGCGCTGCAATCCAATCAACACTCTTTGTGATTATTGGCTCGACCCAAGCCGCAGCAATTGCACCAATCACATGTGGTATCTTTGTTGGCGTTATGGTGCTATGGCTTTACGCAGTGAAGGCACTAAGTGTCAAGGTTGAAACAGCGGCTACAGCACGCAGAAAAGTGTAAGTTTGAAAGCGCTTTGTTTCTGGAAAAAGCCCGCTTTATGCGGGCTTTTTTTAAACCCTTTGTTAACTAAATGTTTATTAATTGTTTGTGAATTAATGTTAATCTAATTACATATTGGGGGAGAGACGTATGATATCGCGCACAACTAAAAATATTATCTGTCTTGCATGTGTAATTGCTATTACACCAACACTTACCAGTGCGCCATTACCCCTTCATACAATAGCAATCACACACACTTCGAAAAAGACACCTGGAAATATCAGCTTTAAAGTAAACCCACAAATACAAATGCTCTCTTCACATAGTCTCCCTTCTTCTTTTGTCTTAGGTATTCCATCAACGCAACAAAACTTTGCAACACCGCGTGCGTCACTTAGGTTGCAAACGACATTGCACGGAACGAAGAGTATTCGAAATCTTCTCAAAATTAATGGGCGCGACTCAACAAAAGTATTTATGCGGTTTGATCTAGATAACCTCGGAACAAATGAGCCTGCTAAGCCTTTCGCAAAATCAAAGAATCCTGATAATTTGCATTATGGACCAAGTTTTGGGTTGCAGGTTGCCGTTTCGCCAAAGTTTAATATCGAAGCAGAAAACAGCCCCTTGATTGGAAACAC
>CAYGTJ010000100.1:0-4887 GCA_964352755.1 uncultured Alphaproteobacteria bacterium | reverse complement strand
CTGACCTTCCGTTATGGTCAATCCATAATGCACCCAATACGGACACGAAAGAGGCTTTACCTCAAACATATCCCCTAAAAAACCATCCATCAGACAAAGTGCCCAGTGCTTGGGGTATTTGTTCGGAACAAACCCTGTAAAGGTATATCCACGTGCAGTTTCAAGAGTATCGGGGGTGTTTTCTAAAAACTGATCTGCCACCGAAAAACTCCGAGAAATCGGCTCAAATGTATTCCATGGACATGGGTCTTGCTTGGCATTGGCATGCATGCCGATCCAATTATTAAAATCTTGAATAAAGGGCTGTGGGGGTAAATTCTGTGTATACACACCAATACCTTGCAACGCTTGTATCAGTTGCTCGCGTACGTGTTGTAACTTTATTTCTTCTGAAAGATCAGTGACACGATGGGGAACTGTCAGTGAGATATAGACATCAAAGGTGCGAACAATCATCCCCTCTTCTTCATCAAAGGCTTGGGTTTCTAGAAACGCCGATCGGCGGTGTGCAAGTTCTTTGTATATTCCTTTGGTGCGAAGGTTTTCCCAATTCGTCCACCACTCGCCAACAAAAGGAGAAGCCACTTGGAGAAACTGAAGACTTGTTCCTGGAGGAAGCATTTCTTTGTTTTGCAAGAATTGTGCAAGCAACGCTTGATCATCAAAACGAGCACCTGCAATGGGATGTCCCTTAAGAACAAACCCGGTTGTGCCTATATTGTGATAAAGTTCTGTGCGCTCATCATAGCTATGATAGGGCAATAAATCACTAAAGACATTGGACTGAAAGGGGATTTTTGACCACATGTATCTGCCCCCTAATAATCAGTTACAGGAATCATCAGGGATTCAAGACCCTTATCCCCGTCAACCACAGCCTCTACGTAGAGGGCGTCTTTTTGACATGTGGTGCAAGGATTCTTCGAGGTGGGGTATTTTGGTATTTTGATGGGTGCTTCAGGGATTGGCCAGACACCTTTATCCATCGCTTGGTGCACTTGTGTCATGCTTGCACACTTAAGGCCTTCATCAACCGGACAATCAAAATTGCGGCGATAACTCGAACACCCCGACACGAAAAGACTCGAGACAATAAGACACAAAGAAATATGTATGTTCATGACGCACTCTCCTTTTGAAGGGTTGCAATACGTTTTTGTGCTTCTATGTGGGCACGCGCTGTGCGCAAACTGTCACTGGCAGGTTTTACTTCGCGCATCACCCTTGAAGAGTTACTCAGATCAACTTTCGATTTGATCGAGATATCAACGGAACACCCAGAGTTCACAACAATTACAGGTGAGATTGATTCTGCCCGATCAATTAAGTATTTCGCCAAACGATCCATGGCATTTCCTGCACCCGATGCACCTGCGCCCTTAAACATATCTTTATTAGACATCGCCTCAGATTGACCAAAGGGAGAAACCGGAAACACACTTTTGCTTGATTGTGCCTGCATGTAAGAAGAAACACTGCTAATCATACCGGCAAAGAGGCTGCTGAGGATTTGTTGATCCGCCCGATCAACCACAACCCCGCGAATACCATAACGCCCATCACGACCAACCACCCATCCCTCAATGGGTTTTTCAACGATTTCACCAGATTTTTCTGTGTAGGATATTTTATCTAAGCGACAATACACCCGCTCAGAAGCTAAGTCCCCATGACACGCCGCTAACACATGGGCATCTTTTAATTGAAGCCCCCACCCGCCTGGGGCTTTGCCGTTTTCACTGAGACGAATAATAACCGGCTGGGGGGAAGATGAGGCACCTGTTGCGGTTGAGGCAACAACACCTGCTGTTAGCACGCCGCGCAAATGTGCGCCTGAGGGAATCCATGTATCGACACTTTCAATGGGTGTCGGGGCTTCTTCAGAATCCTTATTACTCAAAAGGGCAAGTCCTGTTTTAGGTGCCTTAATCACTTCTGTTTTGGCATCAGATAGAGGTTTCCCCGATCCTCTTGGTTGAGGGGGAAAGGTAGCCCCTGCTCCTACTTTCGTAGGATAATGAGGAGTGCCTCCTTTGGGAGGAGCGCTTAACGCCGTGAGTGCTTTTTGAAGCAAGTCCATTTTTTTATTCATAAGCTCAAGGCGCTTAGACATTGCAGTATTGGTGGTCTCCATGGTTTTTGCTTTGTGTGCCATGCGATTTGCCCAGACTTCTTCGCGTGAGTAGCTTGTGCCGCCCGATACCAGGGATATTTTTGAGGCAACCTCTTTCTTGGGGGAGGCCGCACCCGCCTTTGGTCGTACACGACTGGCAATCATTACAAACACAAAAAACAGAATCAAGCATCCAGAAACCACCACGGATATCTGCTGCACACGGGGGGTGAGATTCTTATACCCCTGCAAAAGGTCATTGCTGTATTTTCGAATAATGTCCCGCATGGGTTTGGAAACCTCTAGGTAATTACACTGATGAAGACAGTACCAATTGCTGCTATTCCAAGTGTCACAAGGGCGGCTTGAATGTTACTTGCAGCTAATGCACGCACAACACCAAAAACCCCGAGGATAGCCGCAACAGCTGTGTATCCATCACCAATTACATAGGCCTTAAAAACGTTAAGACCATCCCCAATACGATCAACACTCAACGCATGCGAGGCTGAAAGATGGCTAAGGCTCATACAAAAAACACCTAAAAGTGTTGCTGTTGGGAATTTCCAATTCTGCGAATTACGGCGTAAGTTTTTCATGTGTTAACGATGCTCCTTTGATAGTTTTTGAATCACATAAATATAAGCAGGGGTTCCCCGCGTGGTATGTGGTGTTGACGCCACCACGGCGATATCTGTGGGCGCTTTAAAACTACGCGCATCCACAGGCATATCTTTGGCTGGATGAAAGGTATAACAAAGCACCTGATACGAAGGACTTGCGCGAAGAACGCTGTCTAACTTCAGTTTACCAAGAGCTGTCTTGCGACAGAGTTTTTCAGCATCCACCCGACGGGTAATATCAGGATAGGCTGAAGGCGCTCGTCCTCGCACACATGTCTGTAAGATCGTTGATAGTTCATTCCCAGTTGGTTTGTTAGTTCCTGGTTGTGAAGTGGCAACAAACAGCAGAGGCTGCGCCTTCATTGGTGTAAACGTCAGGTGAAGGTCTTGCACCTTTCCTGAACGTGTAAGGATTCCTATATCAAGTTCGTTGATATCAGTCTGACCGGGGATATAGATGTGTCCTTTAGGATGAAGCACAACAGAAGAACCTCGCTCTTCAGGGTACACAAACACATTGTCGATAAAATCACCTTCGATTGTGATTCGATTAATACCCTTTTGTGCAATATTAAAAGAAAGAACTTTTTCAGCATCCAAAGGTATAGCGCCAGATACCGTACTGATAAACGTGAGTGTCGTTATAATTAAGCGTCGTACCATCATGAGGAGGAATCCTTTGTTCGTGTAATGCCTGCAAGCAGTATTAATCCACTGGCGTGGTGTTCCCACACCACCCTGAAACTTTTGGTTTCAACAACGGGCTTATGGTCGTTTGCAAACCAGCTATGAAGGACGCCGCGTACCTCAAGTGATTTTTTTTCGTGGGTAATCACAAACTCTTGGGGATAAAACACTGTCGAAACTTTGCTTCGTTGAATGCGTGAAACCTCTTTTTCCCAGTACTCACGAACTTGTCCGGCATGTTGCGGGCTTACAAGGCGCAGAACCTGCTTAAAATTTGTGCTGACGGTTTCGGGGGATACATTCAACAGTTGGTTGAGTATGCCTTGCGACCAGTCCTTGATGTACGCATCAGAAACGTGGGCGCGTGAGACACTTAACTTTCGGGTAAGGTCGTACTGAGGCATCAGAATGATTCGTGTATCTTGGCGGATCACCTGTATGGCAAGGAGAATTACGACAATGATAAGGCCAACATTGGTAAGGACACTTACCTGTAAAAACCCTCGAAGGTTTTTGAGAGATAGCTGTTCAAAAGAGGTTCTCATTGGCACCACCAATTTCTTTTATAGGAAGAAACCCATGATTTTTTAGGAGCACTTTCAAATCCTGCATACCAGTACATGAAGCTCGCCAGTGCTGTTCCTCGATACATCTTTGCAATTCTCCGGCGAACACCAACAAAACCACATGCGCCGATCAGAGACACAAATTTATAGATGAGAGACTTAAAAATAAGAAATCCTGCAAACCCCACAAAACCAGCACCAAGCTCCGGAAGTGTAAGCCCAAGAATGAGAAGTGGTGACCCTACATAGTTATAAACACGATGCTGCTTCATAGCGGCATTCTCTGAGGTGTAATTATTTTAAGCTCTTGAAACCCCACCATACAAGCAAGTTCTTTAAGTTCCTTTGAACAATAACTTGCAATTAACGTAGCTGTATCCTTACGGGGACACTCAACTACAAGTTGGTCATCGCTCACACGTGGGTGAAAGTTTATAAACCATGACAGAAACATAGGTGCCTCAAACTGAGCAACAAGCCCCTCCACAAACGCATGCCAGCGACAATCGTGATGGCGCTCACATAAGTAGCGGCTCAAAATAGCAACTTCTTTGCGGTTTGTTGCACGTTGTGTGCCTTTATTTGGCAAGTGTTTCTTCATTTTTCTTGAGTAGACCGGCGAAGAGTGCACACAAATACTTTTGAGCGATTAAGACCTAAAAAATTATCAATAATAAAATCTGTTATGAATTGACTCATAGCGCTTCCCGTTTATGTAAAAGGAATTGAAACTTCCCTGTCCAATAAAGGTGTTTTACACCCCATAATAACTCTATGTCAACCTATTTGTTTCTTTAAGGCGTTTATTTATATCTTTATAGCCTACAGCAAGCTAATTTGTTTCTCCCATTCAGGGTGTTTCATTTCTAGGTGCTGATTGATGCGCTCTTTGGCAAAG
>CAYGTJ010000099.1:0-4894 GCA_964352755.1 uncultured Alphaproteobacteria bacterium | reverse complement strand
GGAGCTACCTACTCAAAGGCCGCTTTAGAAGGGGAAGTCTTGGGTTTATCCATGCGATGAATTATGCATACAGCCGTTTTTTGCGCCTGGCTAAACTGTACGAAATCTATTTCATTGATACGAAAAGCAAATAATTTGCAGCGTTTTATATTTGTTTACCTTTTTCGTTTAATTTTAACAAAATCAAACATTTGTATGTATCCATGAGAACACCCTCTGCCTTGATTGGCTCTTTGTTTTTATCATTTCTGGCTGCTCCTGATATTGCATTTCAGGCAGACGATGATGATAATACAAGCTATAGTGTGAGCGCTGATGAATCAGAATCATCAGATTCCAGCACCCTCCAAAAGTAACGTCACGACTTTTGAAGCGTTATCAGCTCAGGTGTTATGCCTATTGGGAGCGCTGAATAACGCTTGTTATTGCAAAACAAAAGGCACCAAGCGCCGCCGCAATTATGAAGAAGATAAATCCACCTTCCCATCCGTAACTGACACTCAAGCGCCCAACAACAGCACCAGATAAAGCCGACCCAAGTGAGGCAAACGCACCGACAATCCCATTCGCCGTTCCAACGGCATGCTTACTTGCAAAATCAGCAGAGGCAACACCCGCTAAAATTTGGGGGCCGTATACAAAAAAACCAACACACCCCAGTGTAATCGCATCAATATAGTAGTACCCAGGAGGTGTTTTCCAAAAAACAAACAACGCCCCCATTAACGCAATCATATATAATGTTGCAACAGGGCCGCGTTGCCCTTTAAAAAAGTGATCAGATGCCCAACCTGCCGCCATTCCACCTGCCAATCCGGCCAGTTCATAGGTTGCCGTTTGCACACCGGCAGCTGCTAAATGTACACCCTTAAATTCCTTCAGAAATGTTGGTGCCCATTGCATTACACCCATTCTGACAATATACAAACACATATTTGCGAGGCAAATAAACCAGATCATTTTATTTGCAAAAACCATTGACCAGATCTCACGCTGGGTCGGGCGTGCACCATTTGTCGCGTGAAACTCTCCTTTTTCGCGATCTTGGTTTTTAAAGACCTCCACCGGGGGTAATCCAACATCTGTGGGATTATCACGTAAACGCATGAGTAAAAACATACTCATAAAAATGGCAATTATTCCAGGAACCAAAAATGCTGATCGCCATCCATAGTGCTCCACTAAATAGGCGCCTAACACCATTATCAAGGCGCCACCTATCTGGTGAGAAGATGCGCCAATCGCCCATTTGGTGCCAAGTTCCTTTCGCGCGAACCAATGGGTCAGCATACGTGCTGTTGCTGGCCAGCCCATGGATTGAAACCAACTATTTACTAATAAGAATAGAACCAAAAAAGTTGTGCCATTGGTTGCAGATATTCCAAGCGACATTAACGCCGCACCAAGTAAACCAAAACTCATAAAGTATCGAGCATTTGAGCGATCGCTAAAATAACCGTTCACGATTTTTCCAACGCCATATATAAGTGACCACCAAAAAAGCATATCACCGAGATCAACCTTGCTGTACCCTTCTTCGATCAAACGTGGCATGGCAATCGCAAAGTTTGCCCGCACCAGGTAATAGGTTGCATACCCAACAACAACTGAGATGAGGATGTTCAGACGCCAATGACGATAACGCCTATTATCGTTGCTGTTCAATGTGTTGTCATTACGACCTGGATTTTGTGTATTATTATCTGCTGTCGTTTGAGCCATGTGAAGCAACGTTAATTTTGCTGCATTATATCACTGGATTACCAATGCGCAACACGTTGAAATATACCTCCTAATTTCCCCTGAAGAGTAAATAATGCTTGCCACGAAGGATTTCTTTGGACACTTTTAATTATAGAGTAACGAAATTTCTTCGATGTTTTTTCCAGATTTACGCATGCGGCGCGCCCGGAAAGGCCCATTGTTGCGGGATTTGCTTTGCGAAGTAACGCTAGACCGTGCGCATCTAGTTTACCCTATTTTTGTTTGCGAAGAAGGCATTGAACCGCAAATTCCCGGCCTCGGGGATAATAAGCGTCATACATTAAAAGAGTTACCTGCAGTCATTCATGAATGTGTATCTCTTGGTATTCGAGGGGTCGCACTTTTCCCCATGGTGCATAAACATAATCGTGATGAAAAAGGCACGTATGCACTTAATAAAGATGGCCTAATTCCTACGGCTGTAAAGGTTATCAAGGACACGACAGATCAAATTGGTGTTATCACAGATGTTGCGTTAGACCCATATACATCACATGGTCAAGATGGCCTTGCCGAAAATGGTCACATTTGCAATGATGCAACTGTTGATGTTCTTCAAGAAATGAGTCTTGTTCTTGCGCAAAGTGGTGCTGATGTCGTCGCACCATCCGATATGATGGATGGACGCGTTGCAGCCATTCGCCAAACACTTGAAGCTAACAATTTTACTGACACGCTTATCTTATCTTACTGTGCAAAATTTGCATCAAACCTTTATGGCCCGTTTCGTGATGCCGTTGGATCACGGGAATGCCTCGGTATTGCAGACAAAAAAACATATCAAATGAGCTATGATCGTCGCAATGAATGCCTCACCGAAGCAGATCAGGATATATGCGAAGGTGCGGATCTACTTATGGTAAAGCCCGCAACACTGTATCAAGATGTCATCGCTAAGCTTTGTGAACATCAGAACTTGCCTGTATTTGCATATCACGTAAGCGGTGAGTACGCGATGCTACAAAGTGCTGCCGCCGCCGGTTATCTTGAATTCATACCTGCACTCCTCGAAACGCTTATCTCTATTCGGCGTGCAGGGGCGCAAGCCATATTTACCTATGGCGCAATGGACGTTGCCAAACACCTAAATGATTGAATATGAAGTGCAAAAGCGGATCGTTGCAAAATAGTCACACACACAAACTCCAATCGGGGCAAGAATAGGTAAATTAACTTTACTGTAAGAAATGCCGCGTATAAATTCAGGCATTGGTAAACTTAATGACAAAGAGTAAAAATATGAAAAAACTTCTAACGATCGCAGCTATTGCTGCACTTCCATTGAGCGCTGAAGCTTTCAATGGTTCTTATGCAGGTATCAGTGCCGGTATGTCGAAGCGCACAACGTCTTCGAAAATTGCTGATACACGCACAAACCTTAAAATCGACCAACAAACAAGCTTTTCTAAGACACACCCTGCATTTGGTATTCAGGCTGGTTACGGAAAAACACTTGCTAACAAAGTTTATGTTGGTGCTGAACTCGATTTCGTAATGGCTACTGGCGAAGGCAAAAAATCTTTTGCTGCCAAGCACAACGGTGGTGCAATGGATTTTGATTTCAAGTTCAAAAACGAACTTCGCTATCGCACAGCTCTTTCAGCACGCGTTGGTTACAACTTTGGCCCTGCCATTGTTTACACAGGTGCACTTGTTGGACTAGAAAGCTACAAAGCCGTTGCTAATGCACAACGTCGCACACTTAACCCTCACTCATTCCAAAGCAAGAAATTTTCAAAGGTTTCTGCTGGCGTGTTGTTAGGTGCTGAGTATGCAATCAACGAAGCATTTACTGCTGGTCTTGAAGGTCGCTACAGCTCAACTGGTAAAAAATCTTTTGCTCAAGCTTCTGCTAAGTCAAAAGGTTGGGACCTTATGGTTCGCATGAACTACGGTTTCTAATTAAACCTAAGTTTTATGAAAGAAAAGGGTTGGTTTTCCAGCCCTTTTTTTTATGGCTTATTTCACTGAATTAAGTACTCATATCGACTGAATTAAGTACTCATATCGATCGATTGATCCTCGACAACCTCGTTGCAGTTTTACAACAATCCATACAAGGGAATTGCATGCAAAAAGGCCAAAACACCAAAAATGAATAAATATGTGATAAACATGTTAAATGTTATCAACTTTAGGATTTATGTAATGCGTTCATATGCACTTATCGCTGCGTTAGCAGTAACACTCTCAACCCCCGCATCAGCTGAGGTATTTAAAGGTACTTTTTCAGGTTTAAACTTTGGTTTCTTAAATACGAAAACAAAGGTAACTGCCGTTACTGACTCTTCTTCCAGCACAGAGAAAACGTTTAATGCAAAACAAATGACTGTTGGTTTGCAAGCTGGTTACGCAACCACACTCACCAATAACATGTATGTTGCCGCTGACCTCAATGTCAACTTAGATTTCATGGGTACAAAGCGTCGGGCATGGACATACAACTCGTCTTCGACAGTACGTAATGCACATATTACAGCAACGCGCGATTATGAAGTCAGCCTTGGTGGTCGTGTTGGTTATAACTTCGATGATTTTGTTGTTTACGCGGGCCCCTATCTTGGATTTGCGAAGTTTTCTTTCAAGTACACTGATCAGAATGAAAACAAGTCTAAGGACACTCTCAAACTAACTTACGGCCCTTTAATCGGTGGTGACTATAAAATGACAGACAAGTTAACTGCGGGAATCGAGTTCCGCTATGGGCTTACCGGGTCTGAAAAAATAAAATCAACACACTTTACGAATGGATCACGCAAATTCAAACCCGCGACCTATGATACGCGTGTTCGTTTAAACTTTGCATTCTAATCTGAATCTACGGTTTTAACTTTTGATATTTTTGAAGAGCATCAGTCAACTGGTGCTCTTTTTTTGTACGCATCACACCGAATTCAAAGGCAAAAGCATCTTTTAGACACGCACCAAATATACCAGCTACCGTTGAGATAATTCCGATGGCCTCCCCGGGCAGCCGATCATGATAGTACCCCAAGGAAAGCAAGCATAAGACAAGACCAAGTGCCGCCATAAAAATCATAATATCCCCACGAAAATTTCTACGTCCCGCCGCAGCCAGTTGCGTATCACGATCACGCGCATGTTGTCTGTCATCAATTTCCGCGGCAAG
>CAYGTJ010000098.1:0-4982 GCA_964352755.1 uncultured Alphaproteobacteria bacterium | reverse complement strand
AAGCGATACTAACTCATCTATGTTCATTGTGTCCGTTTTATCCTAGCAAGATCACACCCAGATCATCCTGAACGTGCGATCAGTGCGGGTGTTGGTGCGATGACAGCAGAGGTTCTGGCGGAAGCGTTGGTAGATATCAAAGCAGTAGCCGGCAAAGTTAAGACACGTCTTATAAAGGAAGAAAAAGCCTCAAAAGACCCCTGGACGGATGAGGAACGGATTGAGCGAAATCTTGCGCATATAAGCGCCATGCTAATTGGTGGTATGTTTGGGGTTTGAACTCTTTGTTTCATCCCATGGGTCTGTCTTAACCATGACTTTTTCCATTAAGGGGCTATCAAGAAAACTTTTCATCCAGTTAAGAAGGTTGGGAAACCCAGAATCTTCAAACTTTTCCGTGTTCACAATATAGGCCTGGCGTACAAAGGGAAGAATAGCCATATCAGCCCAGGAAATACGATCTCCAAACAGATGGGAAGTTGAGCGAAGCCTTTCTTCGTAAGTGTTAAAATATCTACAAACCTTGTTAAAGGCCTCTCCTTCAGAGATATCTGGATAGCGATCAGGGTATTTGTATTGACGCAGATGAATTACAAACTGGTGATCGTTTTCTGCAATGAGCGTATTCATTGCATCAAGCGCAGCCTTACTCCAGTCAGTTCGCCAGTGATCAGGGTCAGATTGATCCAGAGACCAATTCAGAACATCAAGACTTTCCTCAATGACCGTTCCATCCACAAGTTGAAGAACAGGAACTGTCCCCTTCGGAGAAATATCAAGGAGGGCTTGAGGTTTGTTTTTCAAATCCACTTCGCGGAGTTCCGCCTGAACGCTCGCGTAAACAATCCCCATTCTCGCCCGCATGGCATAGGGACAACGTCTGAATGAATAGAGGGTATGCATTTACTTGCCTCCCATGAGGGTTAAACAAAGCTAGTTTGCTTGAACGTGCTTGGATTGTAAATCATATTCATCGTATTCGTTAGGGCGTTGGGTTGTCCTCCTGCCTATTCAACGCCCGATTCGTAGAGCATGCGAGCAAGAACAAGGATGACATTGATGACTCAGACTGCCCATTAATAAGAACGCTTGCATAGGGTCCTTACAATGATATCACTCTAACAAACTTGGGTAAACATTTTGGGACAACAACTGCTTAAGTTAAACTTGCTGAGTCTAGCGAAGATGTTGTGTTGCGCAAAGTGCTTGGGAAAGAAACTTTAAATCATCGAGAGTCAAACACTCACTGGCACCCCATGAGGGGGTAGAGCATATTCTGTCACTCAGCTTGTTTAAATTTTGGCCAAGTCTATGTGCGGCGACCAAAGATCCTCCTTGGGCTTCTTTGTATAATCGATATAGTTTGGCAGCTGCTTTACCGTTAGAACGTTCAAAAAAATCACCAAGTCGAATAAAAGTTTTTTGTGCCGGGCTGGCTCTACTATAAAGTAGCATTGCAATACCAGAAAGCTGTCCCACAGCATCATGTGCAGTGCTCCATGTTGCCTGTGTGAACTGTGCGACATAGTTGTCTCTTTCTGGGCATTTTGTGTTTTTCATATCATCCATGTGACTCAATGTGACCGCAGTTTTATGAAGGAGTTGATTATTTACTCTAGCGGCAGAAATTTCCATATCGGCAAGCTTGCGTGCATGGTCAAACTTGCCTGCATAAACGGGGGGCAAAAAGCAAGAAAGTGTGGCTGCAACGACTGCGATTCTCAGTGCTGAAAAGCGTGGGGTGTCTCTCTCATGACATTCGAATGCGCGGCTGGCAGATGCATTGACAATTAGTGATGAGAACAGAAGGGCAAATATTATTGTTTTTTTCATAGGATAAATCTTTGTTATTTTGGGGGGATAATATTCAAGACATATTACTATGTCAATAAGTGACCCCCTATCTACAAAAGTTTTCTGACAATCGTTACTCACTTTTTTACACAAACATTTTTATGACAAGGGAGCGCAAGCGTGGTTTACTCAAAGATTGTTTTGGGCTGACTGTGGATGGTATGGCCAATGAATTATACTGCATTTTTTGATCAAAAACTTAACGAACTAAAAGAAGAGGGGAGATACCGCACGTTTTTTCCCGTTACCAGGGATCTTGCCAACTACCCGAACGTCACGCTGATGCGAAAGGGAAAACCTCAACAAGTTGTCGTGTGGTGTAGTAACGATTATTTATCCTTGAGTCAACACGCCACGCTTAAAAAGTCTATGACATCAGCACTTGAAGAGGTTGGTGTGGGTGCAGGCGGCACACGCAATATTTCAGGAACAACACATTTTCACGTGGCGCTCGAACAGCGATTGTCTGTCCTGCATGAAAAAGAATCTGCCCTTCTGTTTAGCTCTGGGTACGTAGCAAATGAAGCTACGCTGTGGACATTACTTCAACAAATGCCGAACGCTGCTGTATTTTCGGATGCGAGCAATCATGCGTCAATCATTCAAGGCATCCGTGCGAGTAAAGTTGATAAGTTTGTTTTTGCGCATAATGATGCCGTTGACCTTGAGGTAAAATTATCATCTGTTGACCTCGATCGGCCAAAAATAATTGTGTTTGAGTCTGTTTATTCAATGTCAGGAAGTGTGGCGCCGATTGCGGCATATGTCCGTCTTGCGAAAAAATATAATGCCCTAACGTATCTTGATGAGGTTCATACCGTCGGGTTGTATGGAAAAACGGGCGCTGGATATGCCCATAAATTGGGCGTCCATCACGAGATAGATATTATTCAGGGAACACTCGCAAAGGGACTCGGGTGCATTGGTGGCTACATAGCTGGGAGCCGGGATCTTGTGGATTTTGTGCGGAGTTTTTCCCCCGGTTTTATCTTTACAACGTCACTTGCACCCGCTATTGCAGCTGCAGCATTGCTAGCCATTGAACATATTCATGAGACGTCCCTAGTGCGTGAGAAATTTGCGCAGAATGTTGCCGCGGTTAAAAAAGAGTTTGTGAAGCAAGGAATTCCTTTCATTGATCATGACACCCATATTTTACCCGTTATCATTGGGTGTCCAAAGCGCACGCGTACAATTAGTGAAGCTCTTCTTGATCGTGGGGTGTATTTACAGCCGATTAATTATCCAACTGTTCCCCGGGGGCGGGAATGTTTGCGTGTGACCCCTAATGCAGGACACACCCACGAGATGATTTTACATCTGGTTCAAAGTTTGCTTGATGTGTTGCACGAAAACGGAATGACAGACATTTTGGCACCAACGGGATAACCAAGGTGTGATCGTTAAGGAGTTTTATCGTTTTCAGCCCGTGAAATCAAACTCAGTACCCATGTGCTTGTGATAATAATTGTGGCACCCAAAATAACCCAAATATCGATAGCCTCATTAAAGAAAAACAATCCAATAGGAACAGCAAACACAATGCGTAAGTACTCAAACGGCGAAACGTACGAGGCTTCTGCGTACGTAACCGCCGTGGCGTAGAGATATTGAGCCGTCAATCCACATACGGACATGATAGCGATTTTGTGTATTTCATCCGTAGGGATGGGCTGCCAGTTAAAACTAACCAGCAGGCTTGCAAAGACAAAAGTACCCAAGTGTGCGTAAAAAAGAATCGTTGATGTTCGGTCGTGTTGTGAGAGATAACGCACAAGAATCAAAGACATTCCTGCGGTAATGTTTGCGAGCAAGGCAATGAGAATGTATTGATTCATTTCAACAACGCCGGGGCGAACAATAATAATAATTCCTGAGTATCCTATTAAAATCACAGCCCAACGACGAATGCTGACTTTCTCACCAAGCAGAAAAACAGAAAGAACTGCGATAATCAGAGGAGAGGTAAATCCAATACTCGTGGCAAACGTCAACGGCAAAAAACGATAGGATTTATACGTAAACCAGATAGCGGTGGTCAGAAAAACCGCGCGCGCCAGGTGATGCCACGGGTGCTTCGTTTTAAAAACTTCTCTGCCATTATTAATGATAACTGGCAAAAATAAGAGCAAACCAAAAAAACTACGCCAGAAAACAAGCACCGTATTATCAAGGTCGCAATCAATGAATTTTGTAATGGTTACATTAACCGTATAAATAAACGACCAAAGAATCGAGAATAGTGTCGCAATAAACTTAAGAGAAATTCGCGGGTTTTTCATAATTTTTTCATTGACCTTTGGCCGTACATGCTAATAATAACATCACTGGATCATCCAATTTTTTTAAAACCTAACACGTTCCTTGAAAGACATCTATGGCAGAGCTTACAACAAATACTAATTTAGTTACCTTGGGGACACACTCGAAGGACGTGCCGCACAACCTTGAGGCGGAACAGGCTCTATTGAGTGCGCTGTTGCGCAATAATACGATATATGAGCGCGTTAGTGAGATTCTTCACCCGGAATCGTTCAGTGAGGCTTTTCATGGAGAAATGTATCGCGCCATTCGCTATCTCATTGAGAAGGGACATGTGGCAGATCCGATCACATTAAATAAGTATCTTGCAGAGCATTTGACAGAAGAAGATGCTGAAGAAAATGTTAAGCGTTTCTTGATTAATCTTGCACAGAACGTTGTTTCCATTGTAAACGCAGAGGAATACGCACGTGTAATTCATGATAATTTTCTGCGACGCCAATTAATCGACGTTGGTGAAACAATGGTAAACTCAGCCCGCAGTTTTACAATTGAAACCGGTGCCTCAACCCAAATTGAAGAAGCTGAACAGCGTCTTTTCGATATGGCAACATCTGGTGATGCTGAGCGCTCTGCGGTGACGTTGCATAGTGCCTTGATTGATGCGATCAATACAGCCGAGGTTGCCTATAAACAGGATGGTACCGTTGTTGGTGTCACAACGGGTTTGACCGATGTTGATAAAATGCTTGGTGGTCTTCATCCGTCAGATCTAGTGATTGTGGCGGGGCGTCCCTCTATGGGAAAAACAGCACTTGCGACAAACTTTGCGTTCAACGCTGCCAAAAAAGCCATGATTGACAATC
>CAYGTJ010000097.1:0-5004 GCA_964352755.1 uncultured Alphaproteobacteria bacterium | reverse complement strand
ATATAGGCCTTCCGCCACTATCAGAGCAAAAGCGTATTGCCGAAACCCTCAATACTGCACGCCAAGAAATCAACCTACTCAAAAAGCTGACTGATCAATATCGCACGCAAAAACGTGGCCTGATGCAGAAGCTGCTTTCCGGTGCGTGGCGCGTTAATATCAAGGAGGTTGCCCAAAATGAATAAAAATGTGAATGGATTCCGTTTTAACGAAGAATATCTCTCGCACATTCCTGCGCTGCGGTTGTTGATGCGCCTAGGTTTTAACTACCTTTCACCAGAGAAGGCACTGGCATTTCGTGGTGACAAGAACAGCAACGTTTTGCTGGAAGGCATTTTACGCGAACAACTGCAAAAGTTCAATCGCATCCACTATAAAGGCAAAGAATATCACTTTTCTGAGTCCAATATTCAAGAGGCCATTCAAAAGCTTAAAAGCGTCAAATATGACGGCCTGCAAAAAACGAATGAAGCGATCTATGACCTGATCACCCTTGGTACCGCACTGGAGCAAACTGTTGAGGGAAATAGCAAGAGCTTTAACCTCAATTATATTGATTGGAAAAACCCGGCTAACAATATGTTTCATGTTGTTCCCGAATTTGCGGTGGAACGGAACCGCAGCGTTGAAACTGCCAGACCAGATATTGTCCTGTTCGTTAATGGTATCCCTTTGGCGGTGATTGAATGCAAATCGCCCAACGTTGAGGTTGAACAAGCCGTTTCTCAAAACATCCGTAATCAGGGCGATGAATATATCCCGAAACTGTTTACCTATGTGCAGCTGGTTATGGGCGTGAACAAAAATGCCGCTCAATATGCAACAGTTGGTACGCGGGCAAAGCTCTGGAGTGTTTGGAATGAATGGGAAGACAAAGAAGATAAGCTAGCTTCTCTCGTCAACACACCGCTAAGTGATATGCAAAAAGATGCGCTGTTCTCTGGTGAATTTGAACCTGCCCGCGGCTCTTTTGATGCACTGGAAAAGAACGGTGAACGCATGCTGACTGAGCAAGACAAGGCGCTTTACAGCCTGTGTCGTCCGGAACGCCTGTTGGAGCTGACATATCGTTTCACAGTGTTTGATGCGGGAGTCAAAAAGATTGCTCGTTATCAACAGTTCTTTGTTATTCGCGAGGGTCTGCGCCGCATCAAGTGCCGTGACCGCGAAGGCAATAGAGCTGGTGGTGTAATCTGGCACACGCAAGGCTCGGGTAAGTCTCTGACCATGGTTATGCTCGCGCGGGCGTTGGCTTTGGATGCGGAGATCATCAATCCACGGATTATTCTTGTGACAGATCGGAATGATCTGGACAAACAACTGGGTAACACATTTACGGCATGCGGCCTTTCAAAAGAAAGCGCGACATCTGGTCGAAATCTTGTGAAGCACATTAAAGAAAAAGTCGGCATTATAACAACGCTGATCCATAAATTTGATAAAGGATGGGCGTCTGAGAAATACGTGGATACCTCACCCGACATCTTTGTGCTGGTGGATGAAAGTCATCGCACGAACTTTGGTTCGTTTGCTGCCAGAATGCGTCAGATGCTGCCGAATGCCTGCTATCTGGGATTTACAGGAACGCCGCTGCTGAAGATAGAGAAGAATAACTTTTCCAAATTTGGTGGCTTGATTGAACCGCATTACTCCATCAAACAGGCTGTGCAAGACAAGGCTGTATTGCCTTTGCTTTACGAGGGTCGTCATGTGGAGATGGAACAAAATAAGGCGACTACTGATCGCTGGTTTGATCGCCACACCTCAGATTTAAACAAAGAACAGCAGGCGGATTTGAAAAGGAAATATGCGCGCGCTGAGATGCTAAACAAGGCTGATCAGGTGATTTATATGCGTGCCTTTGATATCAGCGATCACTACCGCGCAAACTGGCAGGGAACGCGCTTTAAAGCACAGCTTGTGGCTCCGAGCAAAGCGGCTGCGCTACATTATCATAAGCACCTCAAAGAAATTGGTTATCTGACATCGGAGGTAATTATCTCGGCACCCGATACGCGTGAAGGCCACGAGGAGGTCGGTGCGGGTTCAACCGATGCGGCTGGAAAGTTCTGGGATACAATGATGAAGCGCTTTGGTTCCGAAGAGGAATACACCAAGCAGATCATTAATCAATTCAAAAACGATGAAGAACCCGAAATTCTTATCGTCGTGGATAAGCTCCTAACGGGCTTTGATGCGCCTAAAAACACCGTTCTTTACCTCTGCCGGACACTGCGTGAACATACGTTGCTCCAGGCGATTGCCCGTGTAAACCGTCTGCACGAAGGCAAAGACTACGGCCATATTGTTGACTACGCGAATGTTCTTGGCGAACTCGATAAAGCGCTTACCATGTACGAGGCTTTTGAAGGGTTTGACGAGGAAGACCTCGCTGGAGCGCTGACATCCGTAAACGAGGTGGTGCAAATGCTTCCGCAGCGACACTCTGATTTGTGTGACGTTTTCCGTGAAGTCAAGAACAAGCATGATGAAGAAGCATTTGAGGTGTTTCTCGCCGATGATGAACTGCGTGAGGATTTCTATGAACGGCTTTGTGAGTATGGCAAGACCCTTGGAATTGCTCTTTCAACAGAAAAATTCCTCAAGGACACGGATGAAACAAAATTACGGATATATAAAAACGATCTTAAACGCTTCCAGCACCTTAAAAAATCAGTAATGCTTCGATATGCTGAGGCCGTTGATTATCGTGATTATGAACCGAAAATCAAAAAGCTTTTGGATACTCATATTCAAGCAAATGAAGTCATTCAGTTAAATGAACCCGTGAACATATTTAACGATCAAGCCTTTCATGCTGTTAAACTGGGACAAGGGATACACTCTGGCCAATCAACGGGAGCTAAAGCTGACACCATAGCCCATGCCACCAAAAGGGTTATCCGTGAAAAAATAGAGGAAGACCCAGCTTTTTACGAGAAGTTTTCAAAATTAATCCAACAAGCGATTGATGACTTTAGAGCGCGCAGAATATCAGACCTGGACTATCTGACCAAAGTTAGTGACCTCCGTAATAAAGTGGTTTCGAAACAACATGATGATGCACCTGTAAGTATTATCGGGAATGACGAAGCGTGTGCTTATTACGGCGTGATTAAGCCATGCCTCATGATGCACGATGCAGAAAATCGTGATGTAGAAACGGCTTCTGCCGAAACTTCACTAGCAATTCAGCGCATCATTGGCGAACATTGGAAAGTTGATTTTTGGCAAGATGAGGGCGCTCAAAAGACTACCATCAACGCCATTGATGATTTCCTTTATGATGTGGTCAACAAAAAGTTTGATGTGGCACTAAGCCCAGATCAGATGAACGAGATCATTAAAAAAACAATGCACATTGCCAAATGCAGGAGGCATGCATAATGAAAAGCATTGCCTGCACCATCAGCTACGGAAAAACTGAAATCGACTATGAGCTACTTATGATGAGTCGCAAATCATTGGAGATTGCCGTTCATCCGGATAAAAGCGTGGTGGTTAAAGCGCCCTTGTTCTCAACGATAGAGACCATAGAGAAAAAGATTAAGAAAAGAGCGCGATGGATCAAGCGTCAGATTGCTTATTTCAATCAATTTAATCCAACAACACCTGAGCGAAAATATGTGGGCGGGGAAAGTCACCTTTATCTTGGGCGTAAGTATCGATTAAAAATAGAACTGTCTGACAACAACAGGGTTTTACTAAAAAATGGCTATTTCTTTATTGAAGCCCCACACAATGAGCCTGACAACGTAAAGAATCTTCTGGAGTCTTGGTATAAAGATCGCGCAAGAACCTATTTATCAAAGGTGTTGGATGATTGTTGGGAAAAATTCAAAAAAGGCGATCTCAGTAAGCCACGTTTCAAGCTGTTGAAGATGGATAAAAGATGGGGAAGCCTATCAGCCAAAGGACAACTGACACTTAATGTGAACTTGATCAAGACCCCAAGGGAGTGCGTAGAATATGTGATTATTCACGAGCTCTGCCATCTTATCCATCACAACCATGGGGTGGAGTTCCATAAACTTCTCGATCGCACAATGCCTGACTGGATGAAGCGCAAACATAAACTAGAAATGGCGTTGGTTTAAAAGAGTGCACTGTGATCATGATCACACATCCTAAAGGGTTATAACGCTCGCGATTAAGCACTTATCAACCGAGCACCCCCTTTGTCAGTGAGTCCAAATAGCGAGATACTATCCTGCGAACCCTCTTTTTTCTTTCTTCCATATGGAGTCTTGTTAATGGCTCTAACCCTATAGTCCCATCAGCATAAGTTATTAGAGTACGCTCTTGGTTTTGCCAGCAGTCGAGACAGATTTTCAAACTAGGAGCCATATAAATTGCCGTAACAAAGGGAACATGCTCTAAAACCTGATCGAGTGAACCCAACCTGTAAACGTAGCGGCGACTAATCTCCAGATCGGATAGAAGTAAAAGGATGTTCAGATGATCTTGAAAACTCTTTGTTGTCTTCCGGATATATCTAACTTTCGACTTGATTTCTGCAAGCGTCCTCCCTGCATTTCTCCCCAAACGGGTGTGCAGTTTCGGATATGTATCCACTAATATTTCTTTACGGGTACTTTTGAAATTCATCCAGCAACTTCCATGTTGATGTGGTGTTGGCCGGGGATTCAATATAACCGTCAATCTCGCACCAAATTTAGCTGTAAATTTTTTCTTTCCAACATATGTAACATTGGTTGGAGAGGAAAAATAATGCTCTAATGCTCCTCCTGCGTTAAATAATGCTGCTGGTGCGGTTTTTGCACCAGTGAAGATACCGGCTGCACTTATATGAGCTGCTGGAAGAGCATCATAAATTTTTCGAATGTTACGATTTAAAATGTGTGTGAACAACCGCACTCTGTCACGTCGGGAAAGATCTACGAGGTTGAGAGTTGCTGGTAATGCCACACCTGCATCGAAAAATCTATCATAATGATGGCGCATACTTTTGGGATCTGGTGCACCATCAAGGCTCACATAGGC
>CAYGTJ010000096.1:2706-5057 GCA_964352755.1 uncultured Alphaproteobacteria bacterium | reverse complement strand
CGTTTGCACTTGATACTAATGCGGCGTGTGCCGGGTATCTGGTCGGCCTTTCCATCGTTGATGCGTACATTAAAACCGGTCAAGCCAAACGAATAATGCTAATTGGGGCAGAGGTTTTTTCACGCCTCGTCAATATGTCGGATCGCAACACATGTGTTTTATTCGGCGATGGGGCTGGTGCCGTAATTTTTGAAGCCAACGACGCGCAAACTGCCGGCATTATTAAAACTCAGATCAAATCTGCGCCTGAGTATCAACATCTCTTGCAAACGACAGGAGGTATTGGTGCCACGCAAACTGCCGGCTATATCGAAATGACGGGGCGCGAAGTGTATCGCCATGCTGTAAAAAACCTTGCGCGATCGGGGCGTGAAATCTTTAACGGTACAAATCTTACGTCTGCTGATATTGACTGGCTTATCCCCCATCAGGCCAATATTCGCATCATTGAGCATGTGGCCAAAGAACTCGACCTTTCTATGGATAAGGTCATTACGACAGTTGATAAACACGCCAATACCTCAGCCGCATCAATTCCCCTGGCACTGAGTGTGGGCATGCGTGATGGGCGTGTAAAACCAGGCGATCTTGTCCTGCATGAGGCCATCGGCGGTGGTCTTGTTTGGGGCTCATCATTGGTGCGCATGTAAAATGACCTACGTTGTAACCGAGGCCTGCGTCAACTGTAAATACACCGATTGTGTAGAGATTTGCCCGGTTGATTGTTTTTACGAAGGCGAAAACTTCCTCGCGATTAACCCAGAAGAATGTATTGATTGCGGGGTTTGTGTGCCTGAATGTCCCGTCGATGCGATTAAACCTGATACCGATATTGGTATGGAGTCATGGGTTGAGATCAACCAAAAGTATGCTAATGAATGGCCAAACATTCGCCGCAAGATCCCTGCCCCCGTCGATGCGGATAAATGGGCAGAAATCCAAGAGAAATTCATCAAATACTTCAGTGAAAAACCTGGTAAAGGCACATAAAACCTTTATTTTTTCTTACGACGAACGACCTTGCCTTTTTTGCCTTTGCCTTTTCTCTTAGGTGTGCATCCAGCCGCCGCGGCCGCCGCTGGTGAGTCAAATCGACGTATTACATCCTCTCTTGGCGTATGTACGGCGACAACTCGACACATTTTCATGGCAAACGCGCCTTGATCTTTGGGTGAAAGCGTATCCATGATTGCGTGAGTTTCTTCGTGATGTTTTTTTGCTTCTGCCATTGTGCCTTCTGTTGCAATGCTGTTTCTCATGAGAAACGCAATTTCGGCATCTGTTTGTGGGGCAATATATGCATTCACAATATCACGTGCAATTTCTTCCATAAACTTAGGCTGAGCAGCCTCCCCCGGTGAAAAATGACAAAACAAAGGCTCTCCCGGTCGTGAAGATTCTTTGGGAGCATGTCCGACACACATCATATTCATGGCATGATTATGATTTCCAGGGTGTCTCAATTCAAACTGAGGAGGGCCTTGCAAACTAACCTTGGCACCAACTACATATAACGCTTTGTCTGACATGGTTGCGCGTGCAGATTTATTCCAAACGTTATAGAAGAGACCATCAAGCGGGATAAGACCCTTAAGTGGCCCTTGTAACGTTAGAAGACTTATGGCACGCGAAACCTTTCCCACTGCATGCGAAGGTTTTGCGTGTTCAGGAATAAATTCAAGGAGTTCAGAAAACCTGCTTCCTGTGCGCTGCTCAAGGTGCGAATAGACGGCAACCATAAGTGATGAACGACAATCAAGTTTTAGCGAATGATCTTCTCGCAATGCCTTAAGTGCCCCTGACACATCCGCACTTAAGGGAATATATGCATACGTTTTTTCGGATATAGTGACCGCAGCCCCTGAAGTAATACCAGCCTCAACCCCAGGAAATCGAATAAGATCTTTATACACGGCTTCACTTTTAAAGGGGTCAGGGTATCTATGCTTATTTAATTCTGCATAAATCTCAAGTATCGACCAGCCTGGTGATGCTGGATTCATCCACCCACGGCCATCAATTTCAGATGAGGCGCATGTACTTTCAGATGCAGTTGCAGATGCTGCCGCAGCAGATGAGGCACTTGCACACGCAGCCGCAGGACTATCTTTATCAGCTGGGCACGCATGAATGTGTGCAAACGCAAGGCAAAGTAAAATGATATATTTATTCATTTTATTTCCTTTTTAATAATAAAAACACGCAATTATTCGACGCCGGCGCTACTCGCAGCAGCAGCAGCCGCCGCGGCACCTCCTGCATAAAGCCTTCGCTGGATTTCTGATGTTAAAAAACGAACCCGACGTTCTGAATATATTCTCAGTTCGGTGAGCCCTTTCAATTTCCTATCA
>CAYGTJ010000096.1:0-2696 GCA_964352755.1 uncultured Alphaproteobacteria bacterium | reverse complement strand
TATTATCTCTGAAGCTAGGCCACGAATACGTTGGTCTTGCTCAGAAATTTTCTTCGCAAGTCTTAATTGTATTTCCGGGTATGATCTTCTCGGATCTAAGGCTCCTCGCTCACACGTAAGCGCCGCCATATAGCCCACTGCACGATCATACTGTTCTTTGATTAAATTTTTATAATCCCTATATTTCATTATATTTCTCAGAAATTCTTCACCTTCATGTTCTTCGTCACGTATTTGCTGGCCTAAATGCTGCACAAATAATTGGGAGACAGTTGCAGAACCAGCAATGGGATCTCGTCTCCCCTGACGCACGAAGGCACCCATATCCATGCCCCGAAGAGAAGCTGGCGCTATCTGTGCAGCAGGTTGAGTACTTGCTGTCAAAGGAGCCAGTTGAGGTTTAGTTGACGTTGACGTTTGCTCAATCGACATAGCTACTGCTGCACGTTGCGTATCCTCGTCGGCAGCACTTACGCATCGCTCAGCTCGCGGAGACAAACCGTCTTGCGCTGGCTTCACCTTTTTGTAGGCATCGTACAACTTACACATTCTCATACGCCACAGTCTATCCATTTCAGAACGACTATATTCAAGTGGCGGATAGGCTTCCTGACTTAAACCAAAGACATATTCCAGCTTTTTCATTATGTTTTCTTCTGTTGTCGTCTCTAAAGGGAAAACATGTTTCTCCAAATACTTCTGTATTTCAGAATGTCTCCTTGCCTCGTATCTTTTTTCAGCCTCTGTCATGGGCCTAACTCGTGAGAAAAGATAATTCTGCAGAGGGTGCTCTGCTTCAGAATCTCTCCCTGCAACTCCTGCGGCTTGAGGGGGTGCAGAACGCAACGTAGCAGCTTTGCCACGACGGAGAGAACCTTCCCGGGACATACCTCGAGCAGGTGGGAGTGTACCCCCGGAAGTCAAGGAACGGTGCAGTGTTATTGCACGGCGAACGCCAGATTCTCTTTTGCTTTCTGGTTCTGGGTGTTCTTTTGTGAAAACTGACGATGGTTTATTTTCCTCATCAGAGCCATTTACAAGAGGCACAGCAGGAACAGGAGATGCTGCAGAAACGCTAGTGACCACGCCGGCATCATCATCATCATCATCATCGGTATCGCTATCATCACATTCGGGTCTCTCATCAAGAGTAGCCGGCACTATAAGGGCAACTTTCCTAGCACTCTTTGGAGGCTTATTAGTTGCTTCCACACTTGCACGGCAAGATTCCATGGCTTTTTTTAGCATGTGATCAAAATGTGGAGCTCTAGAAGTAATTGAAGCAAGATACGCAGCCCACTTCCTGGAAATACCGTAAAGTGTTTGCAATTTTGCAATCAAATCCTCGGGAGCATCTATAATTGCCTGATGATGATCCTCTCTGTCCTTCCTAACTCTTGCAATAACCCATTCAACAGCTCTACGTTCTTCTTGGGTTGCAAAACTCGCTGGCACTAGGTTCTCAATTGATCCTGAAGGAAACATTGTTCCAGCTGTAGAAGAGGCATCATCACCCCCTGGTGCGTGCCTAACTGTTTGCGCTTTTGGTGCAGCTGGTTGTCTTGACACGGGTGTTCCTGCATGGCCACCTGAACGCCCGAAACACTTTGATTGGCCTTGGGGTTTAGTGACTTGTTGTCTTGACGCGGGTGTTGCTGCACGGGCACCTGAACGCCCGGAACGCTTTGATTTCCCAGCAGGGATCCATTCACCTGGCTCCGGAGGCTGATATCTGGCTTTCTCTAACTCTTCTACCATGATTCTGCGCGCCAAAGATTCGTCTGTGTCTGTTTCCGTAACTTCGGATTTTGCTGGTTGGGCATTTTGCATTACTTCATCTGATGCAGGAATGCTGTCCCCTAAGGATTCTAAGTATTGTAAAGCACCACGAACACGCGCCTCATAGTCAGGATCAGCAGGATCAGCAGGATCAGCAGGGGCAGAATCTTGGCCAGCACTCGGGCCAGCCAGTGCACTCAAGTCAGGATCAACAGCCTTCAACTCACCTTCTTCTTGTTTTTTTTCAGTTCTCGGAATCAACCGTTTTTTGTGCACACGTCTGCGCGCACGTTTACGCTGTGAGGGCGTCATTTTTGGTGGATCGGCAGTTCCGTCACCTGAAGCTGCCACAGCCGCAGCATCGCTTTTTACCACTGTCTCTGCTGCGGCAGTTGTGACCTGCGTCCTCAGTGATGGATTCGCGTAGCGACTGGCTGGAAGAAATTTTTTCGAAGTCTTTCTATCATCAGGTACAAAATCAGCTATTTTTTGAGCAAGACTGGATTCCCGACCCGTTACTGTCGCTTCGCCAGTACCCATTAATGTCTCAGTTAATGTCTCAATAGTTTGCTGTCTTTGATAACCTGATGCTAGGCTTCTTACAAATTCAACGCCATTTCCTCCTGCAAGGGAAGGCCTTACTTTTGATAGCGCTTCCATGCGCGTGAAGAGATCCGCAATTTTTGATATCGGCGTTTTAACTGCAATTGCGTCCTTGATGATTTTAATTTTGTGCAGATCATCATCACTGTGATGGAAATGGCTCGCTGCTGATGCGGCACCTTCTGATGGTGATTCTATGCCCGATTTGACAAGTCTTTCGCGAATTTCAGAAAGTGATTCTATTTTTAAGCTTTCTGTTCCGTCAAAATAGATGAATAGTTGCTCGCCTTGATGTCCTGTGCCAATAAAAACGG
>CAYGTJ010000095.1:0-5077 GCA_964352755.1 uncultured Alphaproteobacteria bacterium | reverse complement strand
GATAGAGCACCTGACTACGGATCAGGAGGTTAGGAGTTCGAATCTTCTCGGGCGCACCATATCTTGAATCACATACATCGCTATTCCATTCCCGAGATGATGAGAACTCCGAAAAATTATATGCGCCTTAGCCTAACCTTAAAGGTTGATAACTTGGCTCACTTTGAAATTGCTTGATTTGGGAGAAACAAATCGCATCCGTAAAACGCGTAACATAAGATTTTATTGAAAAATAAGGATCAACACTATTCTGAGATTTCGGAATTTTTCTCGCCAATATCACAGCTTGTGTTAAATCATGGTGCAGCACAACATTTGGTTTCTCCTTAATATCCTGAGCCCCCATACTGCTTTGATACGCGGCGATTGGAATCCCTGCAGCCAAGGCCTCAAGCAAGACCAACCCAAACGTATCTTTTGTGCTTGGAAAAACGAAGCACGACGCATGCTTATAAAAAGGAGCAATTCTGTCAGAGCTTATTTCACCCAAAAAATATGTATCTGGATATTGCCTCTCAAGTCTATCCCGCAAGGGTCCGTCACCGATAAGAACCTTCGTGCCCAACTCAGCCGGAAGCTTGCAAAAATCTTCCACGTTTTTTTCAGGAGAAAGTCGTGAAACGCACAGCAAAACAGGTTTTTTTATTCCTTGGTACACAAGGGGAGGCGGAACATCTTGCTGAAAGGGAAGATCATCAATACCCGGTAGAACAAGCAAAGTTGGAGCAACACCTTGTTGATGAAGGAATTTCTCCATTCCTCGCGACTGCACAAGTGTTAACGCTGACGGTTTGTGAAAGTGTTGCAAATACGCGTGCGAAACAATGCGAGGAGCATAAATATAGTTTTTTAATACCTCGGGAACATTCGTACAATAGTGCGAAGTAAAGCGAATATCTCGCCTCTTGCACACATATCGAAAACCCCGGCCAACTAATGCTTCTGTTAGAATATGCACATAATCGGGACGCACGTGGTCAAGCATATTATCGATACGTGCCGCATGCGCGCATGCAAGTCTAATGTTAGGATATCCCGGATACGGACAGCTTGGAAAATTATCTGCCGTAACAATATGCACATCCCAGCCAACATACCTATGGATATTATCTTCCATAAGCGTTAACAACCGCGTGACACCATTAATCTGATTGGCACATGTATCACTGACAATCAGTAGTCTTTTCATATTTTAACAATCAACGGGAAAATCATTATCCCGTAATACGCGTGCAACACACAAACTCCCATCAAGCTTTTTTGGCGAATATATATATAAGAAAGTATTATATTACCAAACAGCGTAAAAACCATTGCGGGAAATCCCCATACTTCATGTGATACAGAAAACAACACTGACGATATAAGAACTATCATATGTATGGATATTCCTGACACTCCTGACCGCATCAGCAGCTCAAGAAAAATCCCCCGAAAAACGTATTCTTGGATACACGCACTGATAACATAACCCACAATACCCATAACAGTAAAATACCCAAGCAAATTAATAATATGGCCTGAAAAATCCTTTATTCCCCACGCGACACTCCACATAAGAGTAGGAAGCAAAATGAGCACACACACATCAAGAATAGCTCTATAGGGCTTGTATATCCACCTGATTTGAAAATCTGCAAGTGTAAGCTTAAAAAACCGCATACCAATCCACGGAAGCCCCAGCAGGGCAAAAGAGGTCAGAATGGATATCACACCGGCATAGCTTGTCAGTTCAAAGTACTGAATAGCTTCGGCAAAAATATTCATTACCCCAATAGCAAGAGTTAGAAAAACAAGAAAAAGATTCGTTTTCACCGACATTGTAGCAAGATCCGTTTGAATACCAAAATCGAGCCGAAAAATAAATTTCGACGCATTTACAGTATGGCTTATCTGCCTTAAGAGAGGGTTAAGCCACACATGTTTTCACACGTAATGATTGAAAAACGATCTGGATTGGACTTACACAGCACTCGCAGCAACTAAAGGGTTATCTGCAATATCTGCACCGACTGCATCATCAAAAGCTTCATCTGCACTCTCTTTTGGTATAGCATCTACACTATCCATCAACGCAATGACACCATCGGGAGCATGCAAAGCCTCCACCTCAAGTGATTCCGCCAACCATAGCAAGTGTGCTCGATTTACAACAGAATCAGCAGATAGCCCAGGCCGTGGTGCAAGTATTCTGAAAAGTTTGCGTCTGTATTGTTGGCGAAACTCTGATTCAACACCACTTCCGGCAACCACCATTGAGGAACCAAAAACGGCAACGCTCGCAACGTCTCCTTGTGTTAGCGCCGACAACAAAGGTCGCAAGTTACGTGACGATAAAAGCAACGCTGCAGGTAAATTTGTCATCCTCAATACGTCTCGAGATAACCCGCAACAAGCATCACCTGGACGCGTCGTACAAAGCCCCCATCGACTGATGCAATCACGCCCCTTACCCTTTCGTGAACAAAAAAAGTTGTTCCATCTTTTCAATGCGCGAGGAAGATCCTTCATTCCCTTGCGAAAGCGAAGGCTCGCAATTCCAGCGCCTGCCAGAGAACCCAAACCATCGGCAACGGCAGGATCAAGACCTGCGTTTTTCAGCAACAAACTGAGCGCACCCTGCCCTATAAGAAAAGTACCCCCAGCTCCTGCAATATTAATTACGGCTGAGGGCAGAATATAACGCATCCCTTCATCATCAAATGTCCCTGTAAAGGCTTGACTTGTCCGCCACAACCTTGCGCATAAATCGGGTGCACGCGGGCGGGTGCTACACACAACACGATCCAAGAGGCCTCTTTCTGTTTCTTGAATGGGATCAATAAAGGCATTCCATCGTGAACGCCGCGGCTCGTATGTTCCAATGACATCCTGCAAAACTTTTAGCATCCCGAGACGACTGCCATATTTACCATGAGAACTCTCAATTTCTGCGTCATTCATTTCACTAAAAACACGTTGAATTGTGCGCGCTTTTTCTTGAATCCGCACACGTGCATCTCTGGTAGATTCCCCATATATAACCTTTGATATGAGCTCTGAAACCTCATCCAGGTGCTGGCCCATTTCTAACATGAAAAAAGGCAGCGCACTTGCCACACCAACAGCATCAAGTGCCGCACGCGTATCAATTGTTGTTAGCCAACTCTGAATATCAACGGCAACATCTAACATGCCAACAGCAAGCATCGCTGTTAGGATACTTGCCCGACGAATGATTTGTGAACGCGACATTCTAAAACGTTCATCATCTGCGTATCCACGTCTTTCAGCGCAGAATCGCCTGAAACATCCTTTACCCGTTGCTTGAAAAACTTCAAATAGTTTTGCGGCATATAGAGGCATAAGTAACGTATGCGTTCCCACAACCCAGCCATTTGCTAAGAGAGGATTTGCCGAAGAATCTTCAAGCTCATAAGGAACAGGAGAACTCCCAAAAAAAGTCGGCACATCCTTGAACCAAGTTTCGGAAACCAACACATGTGGAACAACAGTACCTCCCCATGAAAACAGTAGTCCACACCCAACCGTTGCTACACAACAACTGCGGGCTGCACAATCCGGATCTTCCACCAATCCACAGTTAAAAGGACTCGCGCGTCGATCCCTGAGGTATTGCCTCAATTTAATCGCATCGTCACTCAACATCACATCAACACCACTACGCGGCGCAACGGGTGTGCCTCCTAATTCTTGACTGCCAAGCTCAAGCATGCCGCGGCGTGGCGCCAAGGGGTTTTCTTCTGAAAATCCTGACATGCCACCAACTCGCACGTGCGGAGCACCGGTTGTTGGCTCTGGTCGACCGCACCCACAACAACTAGCAACCCATTTAAAAAAACCATAAACTCCCGCACCATTAGGATCTCTTTCACCTTCAGGCACAAGCGTTGAGCTCAATCCTGTGGTGGATCGTGATATAGCACCTACTAATTCAGGCTTTCCTGAAGTATCCGATGAATCTGAAGCAACAAGAATTGTGCTAACAAGGCTATATATAAAGAGTTTCCGCGCAAAGGGTATAAAAGTATTCATAAACATGTCTCCTAAAACAAGAATAGACATGACTTAGTTTCTTCTTGCACAATTTCAATGAATAAAGTCAATTTTATTATTTTTTTGCCAGAAAAAAATAACTATAAAGACATAAACGTCATTTGGAAACAAAAATATGACTGAAAGGAAATAAGTTTGCACATAACACAAACTAAAAGTGGCGTAACTTTCCAAGTTAGATTAGGAAAATGGCTCCCCGGGCCGGATTCGAACCAGCGACCGAACGGTTAACAGCCGTTTGCTCTACCACTGAGCTACCGAGGAACGTTGTGATAATATTCATCAAATTAGAGCTGTTTTAGCTACGCATCTATTTGAATAATGCGTTTATATCAGATGTTTATTTTCTGGTCCATAGTTTTTTTTGATTTTTTAATTTTTTTCCTTATAACTATGCCTGATAAGTAGTTTGATAAAAAGTATTAGCTCAAAGTATGAAATATTAAGTAATAATTTTTAACTTGTGTTGTATTTTCTAAATGCTAAAAATATAATTAGCAAATTATATATAAGGATTTGAGGTGAACCAGCAAACTTTATTATCACCTGTAAGCTGCTACGGTATAGGAGTTCATTCGGGTAACAAAACTCAATTAACCTTGAAACCTGCTCCTGAAAATACCGGAATAGTTTTCGTGCGTACGGATATCTCACTGGTCGATAAGCACATAATAGCCTCATATAATAATGTATATGATACTACAATGTCGACCTCAATAAAAAATAATGCTAATATTAGTATTTCAACTATCGAACATCTTATGGCTGCACTATGGGGGTGTGGTATTGATAATGTTTTTGTAGAGGTTGATGGTCCTGAAGTACCTATCATGGATGGCAGTAGCAAGCCTTTTGTCTTTATGATTGAATGTGCAGGTCGTCATAGTCAAAACGCGCCAAAAAAATTACTGAAGCTTTTAAAAGAGATTTATATATGTGACAATGGCTGTGAAATTATAGCAACCCCTTCAGATCATACTAATATCAATTTAACTATAGATTACCCAACACCGGCCATAGG
>CAYGTJ010000094.1:0-5078 GCA_964352755.1 uncultured Alphaproteobacteria bacterium | reverse complement strand
TGTAGCCTTAACGTATTCTGAACTGGCACAAAACGTCGGACGGCCAAAGGCTGTTCGCGCCGTTGGCAGTGCCCTAGGGCGTAATCCGATCACGTACTTTATCCCCTGTCATCGGGTCGTGCGCAAATCCGGTGAGGATCTCGGATACCGCTGGTCAGCAACGGTTAAAAAAAACCTCCTCACCGCCGAAGGCTATGAGCTGTAGGCACCAATACGTGTGCATGAGGGATTATGAGCGCCTGAAACGTTATCAGGTGAACTGATTGTAACGGCCAATCACTGCCTTATAACCCATGGCTCCCCCTGGAAAAACCAGCGTTTGAGGCAAATAACCTGCAATCAAAAGTGTTGGGCATAGTGATGTGGTGCACACACATTGGCGCACCGCAACCGCGAGCCTTAATTAGCCCTCACCACCCGCTGCGGATGAAGCGGCGGCTGCGGCGGCTGGCTCTGATTCACGCGATGGTGCTGCGCCCGTGGATGGTGCAGACACAGACATTTTTGCACGGACAAACTGACCAATCATTCGCTGAGCTCTGTGCAATTGGAGGCGTTTTGTTAACACATCCGTCCAGGCTTCATCATCAAACAACCCTTCTGGAGAAAAACCATCCAGTTGCGCCCCTTGAACTACCATTTCAGCCATAACGTCGATATACGATTTCAAATATCCTGATTTATCTTTTAAGTGCTCATAAAACGATGAATCATCACTCTCAATGAAACTTTTTTCATGCCTATAATGACTTTGAATAAAACGCAAGGGTGTCATTCCATGTTTATCGGGTGTATCTAACCCAACACCATGTGTCAGCAGATAACGCACGGCATCAGGCGTTGGCGCACAGTGCATATAAGTTTTCCCCCAGGTGCTTTTGAGACTAAGGTCAGCTTTGTGGGAAACATAAAGATCAATAAGATCAACAACACGCCCAAGTGGCCACATGCCATCTGTATTCACACTGCATGTATACTCTTGACAGTTACGTTTAAAGTTAGAAAGCATCGACATAAATACGGGCATTTTCTCAGATGAATCTGTATAACCCCTCCCATGACATAGCAAATTTGGATCAGCACCCTTTTCTAGATAAAATGATAAATGCCCTTCAGATAAATGATAAACATTACGATCCAAGATTGAACACTTAACTATTTGCGTCGCACTTTCAACTGCATCTGTTAATGGGGGTGTAATGATTCCATTAGGATCAACGCCATACTCGTCAACTAAAACTTTGGCAACCTCAAGGGAATCGCAATCAGCCAGGATGGGATATCCAGATTTTGATCGTGCATGGGGGTCGGCCCCTGCAGCAACCAATAGACGAATAATTTCAGGATCTTCAGACAGAAAGAGTGCATTTTGCCCGTATGAATCAGTTGCCCGTGCATCAACCCCTATATCCAGGAGGAATTTGGCCTCACCCACATCAGAACAATCAAAAAGGAGTGTTTCATCACTGGGGGCATAGCTCGGGCAATCTGGATTTGTTGTGTCTTCGCTGGGTATAATGAACGTTGGGTCAACATTAGACTTGCGTGTGAAGTATTTTGAACAGTTCCATGTCCTTGGTATAACATCATCATGGAGAATAGCATCATCTTCAAGGCCGTCACTTGCAACGGAAGACGCAGCTGCCGCTGCAGCCGCAGGTGTTTCAGCGTCAGATGCGTGCATCATGCCCGAAAAAAGTGTAAGTAAAAGTATAAGTAAAATTGATTTGGTGCGCATAAAGTGCCTCTTTTTATTTATGTACTAAGTGCACCGAAACTTAGCAAAGACATTTCAAATGTAAAATTGAATTTTATTCTTCGCAGAAGTAAAAATTTGCATACTGCATCCTAGAGACAGTTTAGGAAGTGTTTCCTAAACTATCAGAGTACCGATGGTTCACGTCACGATGATGCTCCTCATCCTTTCGAACCACCAAAACAACATCTCTTAAGGTTGCATTTTTTTTAAGACCCCAGTATTTAATCGCAATTAAAGGGGCTGATTCATTTTTCAAGCGCCCTGAATCAATTTCTTTCAGATACTCCGTGTAACTGTGAACCGCTTCTTCTTCTAAATACCCCACAAATCTATGGGCTGTTTGTGGGGAGCAAAGGTACATCAGCATGTAAAAAAAGACGAAAAACCATTGCGCAACAACGATTAAACACCTCTCTAATAAAGAAGGCTGTGCTATCTCAACAAAAGTCATTAGATGCATCCGTTCATTGTCGGCTTCATCTAGCAATTCACGAATCCATCCTTCGTCATCTTGAATGCGTCGCAGGCACCTGAAGTGAATCATGCCTGCTGCAACCATTCCTGGAACAGCTGCCACTGTTTCCAAAACAACGGCACGATGTCCATACCGTTTTCTGAAAAAAAGATCAGCGAATATCCGCATGAACTTGACCAAGGCAAAGGCAAATTTATCTTTATACGTTTTTGGTTTTTTATGCGCTCTACTCATCTTCGCATAATAATTGAGATATATGCGAAAGTCCAAATACTAATTGCTATTTTTCTTCAATCATTAAAATATCCTTGGGCAGCAAAACTCTTTTACCACTCAAGAACGTAGACTCTAAGTGCCCTACCTATTATCCGTCATGCGATGAAATAAGTGCGTTGGCCAACGTAAGATAGGTTTGGGTAAATTCATCCATCCGCGTGCGAAGATCTGGGCTTATCACGCCCTTTTGAACGGCACTGCCGGGGGCAACAATATAATGCGGATGCACAATGCATTTAAAATCAACCAACATTGAGTTGATCAATGGCAATCCGGCCAAATGGCTGGCAAGCGACCCGGCGCCAAAAATAAAGCCTGCAGGTTTGTTGCGCCAGGCCGACCCATCACCGAGTGCCGGATGAGGTGTTCCTGTTAGTTCGATGAGGTTTTTGACCGTCGATCCCACATTAAAATTATAGATGGGTGCCGCAAGGATAACAGCGCTCGCACCGGCAATGATATCGTGAAGAGTTTTTACGGATGGATCCTCATACGCATTATTTCCGGCACCGTTACAAGGCGGCAATGTATATTCTTGCAGGTCAATAAATCTCACATTGTATGGTGATGACGTAAGATCATCCGCAATCTGTTTACTCACAATACGACTAATGCTTTGAGGGTTCAAACTGGTTGAAATAACGAGAATATTTTTTTTCATAGTCATGTGCATCCCTTATGCATTGTTGATTAGCTATGTTTGCTGGGCGCGCGCAAAAAGAACGTCGCCGCAAAACAAATCCCCGATGTAATCGCAAGCACCGATAGTGCAGCCGTGTAATCACTACCTGTGTATACACGCATGCCTGCATTGGTAACACCACTCCAGTTGAGGTCGAGTGTTGTGCCGATGGCTTGGTTCAACATGGCCCCCCCAAGCATATTAAACGTGTTCACCACGCCAATAATCACACCTGAGGTCTTCGGTGTGGCAAACTGTGCCGCGCCGTTAAAACACATCATTTCCGCTCCACACAGTGCCCCAATAGCCACGAGCCCAGCAACAAGCCACATAAAGCTCAACCCCGGAATATACAAAACCGCACAAAACGTCAGCGTGATAAGGAGTGTCGCCCCCCGCAGCATCACATTGATGTTTTTCACATAGCCATTCACGATCGGTAACAGTGTCGCCCCAAATATTAGCCCAATGTACATCATCACAATCGTGCGTGAAGCCAACGCATTATCCCAGCCGTATTTGGCCGATAGAAACGATGTCCCCCACAAATCAGCAACCGTGGCAAGCGGCGTATACACACCAATGGAGATAAATCCGTAAAGCATAATATCCCAATGTGAAATCGTTTTTTTGATCTGTGCGCCGACATCAGAAAAATCATGCGCAAGTTTTTTCCATGACAGACCCTTTTGCTGAGGCATTTTAGGAACAAACACAATCACGCTAAGCGCCACGGGAATACCAATCAGCAAACTGGATAATAAAATAGCACGCCAACTCATAACCTGGAGGAGCTCCGGCACAATCATGCCCGAAATCAAGGCACCAGCAACCCCAACACTTAAGCCAGCCCCCATGAAAACACCACGAATGGCAGGGGGCATATTATCTGCGGCAAACTTTAAACACGACATCATAACAGCACCCGAACCCAGCCCCAGGAGAGAGCGACTCACGTACGCAACACCCAATGATTGCGCCGACGCCAGAAAAAACACGGCCACAAGAATAAGAGATATCGAAATCAGTGCCACCTTTCGAACACCCAATTTATCAAGCAAAATTCCCATGGGGATTTGTGCCATGGCATATGCATAGAGATAACACGCACCGAAAAGGCCGTATTGTTCACCCGTCATGCAAAAATCCGCACGCAACTGCCCCGACATTGGGCTGGTACTGACCCGCAGGCCGTACATGTACATAAAAACCAATTCAAGACTCACCCAGGCAAGTAATACGGGCAGTGTAAGACGTTTTAACACGAGATTATAAAAAATTAATTTTCTGGATTCAACTTAGCGCATTTCATCTCAAAACCCAAGTGCGTTTATCACTCACGTGTCAGACAAAGCCTGTTAAACCGTTGTCGCCTTGCTCAATACTGGTTTTTTTAGCCCCAGTGATGCCACGGCACATAACCCAAGCGCCACCAGAAGAAGTGAAAGTGCCCACGTAAATTCATCACTTGAATAAACACGCAGATTTTCTTTCATTGCGCCGCTCCAGCCCCAGTCAAGAGCAGAACCAATTCCATGGCTAAGGAGTGCCCCACCAAACATATTAAACGTATTCACAACCCCAATGGTCGTGCCCGACGTTTCATCAGTTGTATAGAACGTTGCCCCAGTAAAACAGAGCATCTCAGCCCCGCATAACACACCGATCACCCCGAGTACCAGCATCAACATCGGGTATGATAGAGGTGGCCCGTAAAGGATAAGCACAATCCCACTGAGTATTGCGAATGTGGCGAACTGAATCACCGCGTTATAGCTTTTAACGATACGACTTATCCACGGCAGGAGGCTACTTCCGATAATCAAACCACCGCACATGAGCATCGTGGTTTGGGCGGCGTGTGCCGTATCAAAGCCATATTTGAT
>CAYGTJ010000093.1:0-5143 GCA_964352755.1 uncultured Alphaproteobacteria bacterium | reverse complement strand
GTATCATCAGACGCAAAACCTGCAGCAAAGAAAGCAGCTGTGAAAAAAGCAGCGCCTGCAGAAAAGACAGATGCTAAAAAAACACCAGCGGCTAAAAAGCCTGCGGGTAAAACAACGAAAAAGTAAGCTAACGAGGATTTAAGTTATGGCACAAAAAAAAGCTGGTGGTAGTTCCAAGAACGGTCGCGATTCCATTGGTCGCCGGCTGGGTGTTAAAAAATTCGGTGGTGAACAGGTAATTCCAGGAAATATCCTCATTCGCCAACGCGGAACGAAAGTTCATCCAGGTGATAATGTTGGTATTGGCAAGGATCACACGATCTTTGCAAAAGTTGCTGGTGTTGTTGGTTTTAAAGTTGGCCGCAACAAACGCAAAGAAATTTTTATAAAAGAAGCGTAGCTTCATTGAAATCTCCCAGAGAAGATTTATCTGATATAGATTGACATGGTGAAGGTTTATATAGTGGGCAGCTCTTAGAGTTGCCCATTTTGTTTGACAAAAAAGCGAGAGTCTCGAATGAAATTCTTAGATGAAGCAAAGATATACCTTCGCAGTGGTGCTGGGGGAGATGGTTGTACTAGCTTTCGACGTGAAAAGTTCATCGAATATGGTGGGCCTGATGGGGGCGATGGCGGTCGTGGTGGTCACGTTGTGCTCGAGGTTGATCCAAGCTTAAATACATTGATTGATTTTCGTTACCGCCAGCATTTTAAAGCGGCGCGCGGCACTCATGGCATGGGGAGTAACCGAACCGGTGCACGGGGCGGTGATCTGATCATTAAGGTTCCACGAGGCACCCAGGTGTTCCATGATGACAAAGAAATGATGATCGTTGATCTCAAGGATGTTGGCCAACAACACATCATTTTGAGAGGCGGTAACGGTGGTTTTGGAAATGCGCGTTTTAAAACCTCAACGAACCAGGCACCGCGCCATGCTAACCCTGGTTTGCCCGCTGAGGAACTTTGGGTGTGGCTGCGTTTAAAACTGCTTGCTGATGCAGGGCTCGTTGGGTTTCCAAATGCCGGAAAATCAACATTTTTGAGTCATGTAAGCCGTGCCAAACCCAAAATAGCTAATTATCCTTTTACGACGTTGCATCCCAATCTTGGAATTGTGCGCGTGCATGATGACGCGTCATTTGTTCTTGCGGATATTCCTGGTCTCATTGAGGGTGCATCTGAAGGAAAAGGTCTCGGAACACGTTTTCTCGGTCATATTGAGCGTTGCAATGTCTTGTTACACCTCATTGACAGCCTTGAAGAAGATGTGGTCGAACGGTATGAAGCCATCCAACATGAGCTTGGGTCATACGCACCCATCTTGTTGCAAAAATCAGTTGTGGTTGCCCTTAACAAGAGTGATGCTATATCGCGTGAAGAACTCGTCGAAAAACAGCGACAACTTGAGAGCCATATTAAGGCAAAGGTTCATACAATTTCTGCAGCAACGGGTGAAGGCGTTAAGGAAATCGTCCACGAGCTTTTCATTCATGTGAGAGACTCTCGTGAACAGAGTTAGCTGTAGTAATGCGTTAAGTGTATAATATAAGGATCAAAGTGTGAAAAATACATTGGAAAATAAAGCAGCGTTAGTGCCTGAAAACCTTGCGCAAGAAATCGTTAAGGTTCTCGATGATGCCAAGGGGCAAGATATTGCATCGATTCCTCTTGCTGGAAAAACGTCAATTGCTGACTTCCTGATCATTGTAACAGGAACGTCTGATCGGCATTTGGGTGCGATGGCGAACCGGGTGCTGGAACATTTGCGAACCCTTGGTGTTAAGGGACTGCACGTTGAGGGGGATGGCTGCCCAAGCTGGTTGCTGATCGACACAAATGATATCATCGTGCATTTCTTTCGTGAGGAAACCCGAAAAACATATGATTTAGATAGCATGTGGTCTGGTGAATTTGACCGCCTCGCGGAACAGGCAAAAGCATCCACGCAAAAAGACGAAGCCTCAAACTAAACCAAGGTCTGACGTTATTTTTGTCGAGAACGCCTGAATTAACTATTTCTTATTTATTACTGTATATGATTTTATAATAAATAAATATAATCAGGGTTATTTTATGTTGTTAGGTCTATTGCTGGGTATAGTATCACTATTAATTGTTCTTAATATTTTAAAAATGCTCCCTGGGGTTAGAGATGGGAATTTTTCGAGTGGTCTCTTAAACCTTGGTCGTGCACTCTTCGTTTTTCTTTTTGGGTATGGCATAACAAAGGTCATACATTTTAGTGTTGAGGACGCATATAACCTAGACCTGAGAGACACACTTGGTATTGGCTATTCTTATGCCAGAGTACTGTCATTGGCCATAGTGTCAGGGTTTACGCTGATTACACTTAACTTAGCAGAACCGTATGTGAACAAGCAATATGGAACCTCTGATTACCTTGATCTCAGGAAGAGATATGACCTTTTCTTTGGTATAGCCTCTCTGCTGGCGTGCCTAATAAGCGTACATGATATTTTTACAATATATCTCAATGGCATGAGTAAAACAGTAGGTTTGTTCTCTCTGTTTATAACAGTTTCAATGCTATTATTAAGTTCTGGATACTATGGCTTTAGCTACTTTTCTTGCTCACAGGGCATAAGTCAGAAAAAAGTACTATTAATATCAAATGCACTTATCCTCGTACTAATGTCTGGTGGGATTTTTCTAACTGTGAAGTCTTCACCTCCTTGGGTTTTATTTGAGCTACGTGAAGATGTAAAAACAGCTTCAAATTATCAAGTGTTAGCAGCTAAAATTGAGAAACGAGTTAAGGACTATAGGGTGTTAACGTCATCTCTTGAGGCGGTTAACGCAAATACAGGAAGGTCACGAGTGCAGATTGATGAGCGGCATAGTTATACAAAAATAGATACCAATAAGGCCATATTCTGTACACACTTTAAGAGTAAGCACGGACATCTCTTGCGGCGCTTAGACGAGAATACTAAACTGCGGCGCTTAGACGATAAGACTAAACGCGTTGATGGTGTTTCGGTAGACGTTTCAATAATTAAACCAGGTAAGTACTGCCGTCACTACGAGGTAAAGAAAATACCATCAAGACGTAAGTCAGGACAAGGTGGGGCTTCTCTAGATTACGTGCTGAGTCTTATTAAGGAAGAGCACACGAATTAGACCCTGGGGTTTACTTGAGTTTTGCCTTGAGGGCTTGGATCTCTTTAATGAGTGTATTCATTTTTTCCTCAGGGCCTTCTTTGCGCTTTTCACGCAGCTCAGACACCGCATCAAGCAAGAGCGAGATGATCAGATTCATGACCGTAAGCGCCGTTGTGAACAACAGTGCCACGAAATAAATCCATGACCATGGATGCGTTTCCATCACAGCGCGGGCGATATCTGGCCAGTTTTCGACTGTGGCAACCTGAAAAACAGAGAACATTGCTGCGCCCAAATCACCAAATAGCACGGGGTGATCGCCACCAAAAAGGGCAACACCCATAACCGCATAGGTATAGAAAAACACGAGCAATAGCGAAACAATTCCAGCAATCCCAGGAAGACTCAAGATAAATGAGTCAATAATCATTTGGAACCGGGGAATAAAATGCAAAAGTCGCATCACGCGTAAAACACGCAAAGATCGCAACACGCTGAGCTTATTTACACTACTGAGCATGGGGACGATAACCACCAAGAGATCAAAGATATTCCAGCCATTTTTAAAGAATTTACCACGCAACACAGCCATCTTGAGAACGACCTCCACCGTGAAAACTGTGACGAATAGCGCATCGACAAAATCAAGAGCTGTCCCGTAATGTTCCTGCAGATACGCACTCGTTCCCAAACCAAGAGACACGGCATTTGCAAGAATGAGGCCTATAATAATTCGCTCAGTCATTGGAGAAAATAAGAAATCGTGGATCTGTTTCATAGGGGTGCCTGACTAAATATATATAATAATCTAACAGATCCTGAGGGGTGTGCCAATTGGCCATTCAGACTATCGTGGCGAAAGTGAGAAAAACATTGATATAACATACTTATGAATATATACATTCTATTAAATAAAAATAATCGTATATAAATGAAGATAATAAATTTTATTATGTTTGTAATCGGCGGAAGTTTTATTTGTGCAAGTGATCCTTTTGCTTTGCCTGCCGGTTTTCTCCGGGAAGGGGAAGATCGCCTTCAAGATGCTGTTTTTAGCAGGGGGCAGCCGTCCGTGCCAATGTCAGCTCTTCGACCTATTGAATCAGGGGGGGCAGCCCTAGAGCTTGTGCCTACCTCTGTGCCTCGCTTTGACCAACCTGTTTCTGCGCCGGAACCCTTTATATGGGGCGGTTTGGGTCAACTTGAATGGCGAGACAGTTGTACACTACATAATGATTCTGGCTCTGACTCTACGTCTGATTCTGATTCTGATTCAGCAACAACTGATCAAACTGAGTGCTTAGATAGATCAGAAATCTGCGCGCGTCTCGTTGCGCGAATGAATGAAGGGCATGAATACGATCGCATGGCCTTTTGCGGATATAATGTGCCCGGTGGCTATGTTAATGTTGAGAAATGTGCGCTTATTGAAGGGCTCCCAAATTTTGGTGGGGCGTTTGGGTGCCTTTCCGTTTGGGAGACCAAAAAGTCAGGTCTAGCACGTTTGTCAGATGAGGATTTTGGCAATAAGGATTTTCCGTCTTTTCAATATCCATCCGCTTCTCATTCGTGTAATTTCTGATATAATTATTCTCACTAGGGAGAGTAATTAAATGACTAAATTAACGCATAATCAACTCAGCGAATTCGTAAATCACACGGAAACCAGGACTGATGTTCAGTCAGGTCATACACAGCATTATCTTAATTATCTGACCCGTTTTAATAAGGGCCATTATGTTAGCTGGAACTGGGCGGCTGCTTTTTTTGGTGTGATCTGGGTGCTTTATCGGTGCATGCCGGTTTTAGGGGCGATTATCATTGCTGCCATCGCTTTTACGGCAACTTTTTCACTCATTTATCTCTGTTTTTTGAAAATAATTATGTTTGTGTTCTTGGGGATATTTGGTGATTATTTTTACCTATCAACAATTTTGGCAAGGGTGCGAAGCAAGAAAAGGCCAGGTCATGGTAAGGTACCCTCAATTATTTTGCTAGCGATTGCGTTTTTTACGGC
>CAYGTJ010000092.1:0-5148 GCA_964352755.1 uncultured Alphaproteobacteria bacterium | reverse complement strand
CCGTTCACAGTTACCGGCTGATGATCACGAGGAATAATAGGATTTCCTGGTAAAATCACCCCTCTTTCCGCTTCTGATGATCTCTCTGCGGCGGCGGCACTTGCGGCAGCGGCCATATCAGCATCTTCATCTGATGATACAGAAATGAAACCGCTCTGAGGATGGGAGGTTGCAAGAAAAAGCCACTTTTGTTCATCTGTTTGCCACGTGCTTGCCGTATGCGCAGAAAGACAAATATATGTCGTCCCAGAATGAGAAATAACATTTCCGTACATGTAAGATTTCCCTGGTTGCCATGCCCCTTGATGATGAAATGATGGCAAAGGCATAGAAACCCGATAGAGCTCGTCTTCGCGATCATTTTGAAAGATAAGATCTCCATCTTCGACCGCTATATGTGAAATGCCCTTAAGTGTACTGATTTGGGTATCATGATCACTGATTTTTTCTTCTAAAAACCGAAAGTTTCCATCCATTTCTGTGAGTGTGAGTGGTGCACCTTTTTCCAAACGATAGACAAGTGACATTTGTTTTTTCCTTTTGTTAAATTATCTGATGAATTGAATTGAAATGACGTTATTTGCACGGTTCACATATGCGTATTGTTTCGATACCCATGTGCCGATCACCTCGGCATTGTAAACGATTGGTAGTTTGATTTTTCCTGAACGAACATCATCCTCGAGAGACATCATCGATATATCCCCTTGAAGAGACGCAAAGTGAATGTTTTTCCCCCGCACCACACCACCGACACGAGGATCAATTCCTCGTTTCTGCCAGAACTGACTGTGTGTAAGCATAACGCGAGGCACCTTTCCTGGATCACGAATTTGGGCAAAGAATGGCTGTACGTCCTCAAGCCCCAGTCCTTTACCAACGCGTCCACCATAAGGCAGCACATCATATCCTGGAACCCACCCAGCGCTTGAACTATCAATAGAAAAAACACCCGAAACACCATGGATTATTTTGGTTGTTCGCCTATACGTTCCGGGATCAAGCATCGTGAACTTTTTAGAATAGATGTGCTTTCCCGATTCAATTTCAAGTCCAGAACTTGCAAATTCTTTTGATACCTGTGGTGCACGCCAGCAGGACAATTCAACGCCCGCATAACCGAGCTGATCAGAAATTCCGCGCATTTCAGGGTTAAGGTGTACCGTATCAAAAAGACGTATTTCATTGGCTGTTGAAAATTCAAGATTACTTTGAATTGTAATTTCCTTCGTCCCGGGAATTCCTCTAAATTGAACATCCAACCAAATGCTTTCAGGTATCATTTTTTTTAGGGAACATTGCAAATCTTTACCGATATGGACTGATTTCAGTTTTGAAACATGTTCTGAGGGTGGCTTGACCCACGACCATGGGTTTTTCAAATTGCGAATAAGTTTCTTAAGCTTCGTCATCTAAAGAACCTCCCATCACAAATTGCTGGGGGGCTGACCATGCATGGGCAAACGTTGCCTTGTGTTTCAGTGTGGCACTTTTAGCTGTTAAACTCTCGGAAAAATTTAGTTTTGCTCGTGTTGAGGGGACTTTACAAAATGCATCGCGCGCACCGTTTTTCCTAATCGTTACACCAAGAAAACGTAATTGATCTTCATATAAATTATCAAATGATACACCTTCAATGGTGTACCTTGCCAACTCTGGGATTGGTTCCGCTAGCATATTTATACACAAATCTGGCACGTCGCTATTCTCGCCTATCGTAAGATTTCCTGCATAGGGTGTTTCTTCCTCTAGGTAGTCTTCTGAGGCGGCGTGCGCCTCATCTGCTACGACTTCTTCGGTACCAATTGATGACAAAATGGTGGCGTAAACGCGCTGTTGATCAGGCGTAATCACCATATGCACTTCTGTGATTTTGCCCGTAAAATCAGAGGAAACATCACCGCCACCCGTATAACTAATCCCGTCAAGGGTGCGATAATCCATCCCTTTGGCAAGTGTTAACGCGAGGTTAGTTTTAATGCAGCGCGTGCTGTTTGCCAGATACCCCCGGGCGGTAGCAGATAGATGGCGAAGCATGCGCGACGCAGCATCGTGTACAAAACAGCTTTTTCTACTCTGCATACGTCGAAAGACAACATCAGCGGGCACACGAGACCATAAAGCATAATCGATAGCCTCAGTGCTTTTATGAGAAACCGTTGCAAGGTAGTACAGTCCATCATCACACATAATCTGTCCATTCTCGTAGTATGTGTGAGGTTGCCATGGGCAGATAGCCTCAGTAACATCAATTTTACCAAGATTAACCGTAATATTTTTCGTGGGATCCGTGGGTGAGGATGTTTGATATGAATTTTCCAATGTACATGTAAAGCGTTCTGTTAATGTCGTCGTTCGGCGCTCTTCTACCTCGAGTTCAGGTCTTAAATGATGAATCGTGAGTGGGTAATGAATCCGTTGGCCTGTTTGCGGGGAAACCCAAGGGGTAAAAACAGTTTCTGGCCTTGCTTCCGAACGAATATCACTATGCACCACACGAAGGTTTGTCCCCTTGATATACGTTCCGACCTGTGGCCATCCGTGCGTAAACTCATCAGGAGTAAGCGTATGAATCACAAACCCATCATCACATATTCGTGTCGTTTTGATTCGCTCATAATCCCACTGACATGTAACCTGAACATTCACAGATTTGAGAGGTTTTCTAACCATTTTCTGCTGTGTTATCGCTAATGAATCATTCACGCATAATGCATGCGATCGAAGCCCCTCAAAGAGATGGGATAGGTGAAACATTCCCGTCGTTCTATCCCAGCCAGGGAGATCAAGTGTCGCATTAAGAATCTGGGAAAGGGTTGCGTCATCTGATCCATACATATGCGGAGCATGATTATTTGTTTCCACGCGAAGAGCCAAATGATCACGCACAATACGAGGGTTATCAGGGTGATCACAAATCGCGTGAATCTCAATGCAATTTTCCGTGTTTAAATGCTTCTGTGTTACAACACGACCAACAAACAATGTAGATTCACCTACTTCATCTGTAGTAACATGGCGTCTTTGCACATGAATCCATTGATGAATATCGATTGATTCAGCTACATCTGCCCCAACGACAATTGTGAGGCGTGGGCGTGTTGCCTCTTTCTCATTGATTTCACATCGCCAAACATCGCAACGTGTGGCGGAAACATGCAAAGAGTCAAAACTTTTATGTGTTGTATATGTAAGCATGAAAACTATTGTCTTTAAGTGATATTCGTGTAGGATTTAGCCAGTGATTTTTCTGGCAAGCATGGAGCAAAAAAATTATTATAAAACTGCCTAAAACAGGTTACATGACCGGTGTTTTCTGGATTTGCTTGGTTGGATTGACCAGCGCTGTAAATGATGTGCTTATGCGTGAGGCGGCAGTTCGCCTGCCCAGCATGGAGGTTGCATTCTTTCGGGTATTCTTTGCCACACTCACCTTGATGCCAATCATTCTTTACTATGGGGTACAAACTGTTTACACCAAGCAAATCAATTGGCATGTATTGCGGGCGGTTCTTGGATTTATCGCCATTACTGGCTGGTGTTTTGGCGTGAGTAATGTCCCGTTGGCGATCGTTTCTACGGTTGGTCATTCGATTCCCTTGTTTGTGCTTGCGTTGGCTTTTATCTTGTTGAAAGAGCGCGTGATTTGGCAAAGAGTTGCTGCAACTATTGCAGGTTTCACCGGAATCGTTTTCATTGCCCTTAATACAACAGATACCGGAGGCAACACATTTCACATGTTGGGAATGGTTGGGCTTTTGATTGCGGCTCTTAGCTTTGCCCTGAGTGACATCGTGAACAAACTGATGGTGCATAACGAATCTCCGCTGTGTATGCTTTTCTATTTTGCCCTTGGCACCAGTTTGGCCGGGGCGATCCCTGCATACGTGGTCTGGGTAATGCCCACCTATGTTGAACTTATGTATTTGGTCGCACTCGGTGCAGGTGGAAACTTGATCCTGTTCTTTTTGCTTAAGGCGTTTGCCGCAACAGATGTTTCGGCCTTGGCGCCCTTTAGGTATGTTGAGCTGATTTTTGCCGTTCTGTTCGGTCTCATTTTGTATGGTGAACAACCGACACAAGCGATTCTTATCGGCATTTCTGTTGTGCTTCCCAGTACATTGATTGCTGCTATTCTTGAGAATCGACGCGCTAAGTCTGCTTAAATTTCGTCGCATACCAGTTTCCATTGGGTTTTGTTTGTCTTTTCAGATGCACAAATGTGAAAATCAACCACGCGTGTCTGAAAAATCGGGCGATAGCTAATTGTCACATCATCGATATCCATTTCACCTGTATACGTTATCTCGCGTTCATCTAGGGTGAACGACTCGACACTGTCCCCAGCGAATGTTCGCATAAGAATTGAATCAATGACGGGGGCACGTGAAAGTTCAAATTTATCACCTGGCGCAAGCCTTTCCACAAAACGACTTAGATGTATGCTTGCTGTAATTGCAAGCTCCTGACCGATGAGCACCTCATCAAAGGGGGGTACATGAATGTCTTCACCCTCGAGAATGGAGCGAAATTTTTGCGGCGCATCATGCACACTATTCACGAGCTGACCCGTCAGTGTTCGCACCGGTGCATTCGCAGACTGTGGAACGAGCGTATGCACCACCCCTCGGGCACTTTGTGGACTGAACTTTCCAAGACTCAGACCTAGGTTTGTCTCATAACTCATCGCTAGAACCCATACCAAATAGGAAGAAGATCGAGGTCTTCATACATGAATGTGTCTAAGTCTTGATCAAATTCGTCAAATAATGTGTGATCAAATGCGTTCATTCTACGATCCTTTCACGATAAAATGTCATGCGTACGTTAAATTCAGCTCTGCACAGTTGCGGTAGAGTCTTGCCATTCATCGGTGGATGCGGGGTCGTATTTTTGTGAGCAAAGCTCATCGTAAACAAACCACCTGGCACCTCAATTGCATGAACATCATTCACAAGTACTGATGAAAGTACTTTTAAAACAGCCTCTGATTCGCTACGTTTGAGCGGCAATCCCCACAAAGATAACGCCACATGTCCAACAGCAGTTTCCGGACGTGTGTAACCATTTACCTCTGAATGATTCACTATTTCACACGACCACTGTATGTCTTTTTTCAATTTATTTTTCTGTGTTAGAGGAATAATA
>CAYGTJ010000091.1:0-5174 GCA_964352755.1 uncultured Alphaproteobacteria bacterium | reverse complement strand
ACTCTGCTTCGTATCGCGAACGTGGCGCTTAAGCTTTTTCATAAAGGACGCATCTTGTAGTTTATCAATGCCACCATTACCACTAAACAATTCTGCTTTCATTGGGTCATTGTCGGGAAGGCTTAACACTTCTGCAACGGTTAACGGGGGATCATTAGGCGTTCCCACGTCCACCCAGACATTAATCGGATTGCTTGGGGTGAATGTGGGTTTAGGAATGTTAAAGTTTGTGGCAATAACCCCTCCCAAACGGCTAACAAATGTACCTTTTTCAGTTACAACCCCGGGGGATTCACTTTGATTTGAAGCAACTAACGTGACCTCAGTTTCAACATCTTGACGGTCAATAGACTCCGAGATAAATATTTGGTCACCTATACCCTGGATAAGTGTAAATCGTGTAGCATCTGTTATTAGTTGCTCCAAGATTGGCGATACATCGGGAATCAAAGAAGGCACAACTATCTCATAGGTTGTAATATCTCCATTTGAATCCACGATAATCTTACCACTTCCCTCAGGTGTTGCATGCACATCGTCACCGATGACCCCTATGCCTGCCGTGTACGTTATGCGACCTGTGCCTGAGCTTATTGCTGCATCACTAATTGTGACACTGTCTGTAGCCGTAAATGATATATCACCGGATCCCTGGTTTTCTGTTGTTCCTCCCACTGCAATGTTATCAGCAACAAAAACCATGTCGGCAGCGCCTGTATTTATAATCGCTGTGCCCACTGGAAAATCCAAATTGTTACTTGCTGTAACAGAAATATTACCAACGTCAGATGTATTCATAATAGGTGAACTAAGTGTAACGTTACCTGCTGTCCCGCTCACAGACACCGCACCCGTCCCAGAGTTAATTAATCCATTATTTAACTCAACAGAAGGAGCTGTAAAAACAACACTGCCGCCTCCTGAATTTTCAACTGTTGCGTCAAAAGTTATATTATTTCCTGCTTGAAGTTCCACACCTGCACTGTTGGCGACGGTTAGTGGCAGGGATGTTGTAATATCATTATCCGCAATGAGTCTAAGGTTACCCGTCATTCCAGACGTTATTTCCATTGCTACGTTAATGAGTATATTCCCTTCGCTTCCAAAACCATCATCGAACGTATTAATCACAACATCTGTTCCCGCAGAAAGGTCACCCATTACATCAGACCAGAGAAGCTCTACCTCACCTTCATCAAGGATGCCACCACTTTCTATTTCAAGAATAGTAATGTTACTTGGATCGATGATTAATTTACCGTTTTTACCTAAGGGGGCGACGACATTAACCGGGGGCATATGATGTCGATCCATGTGATTTGCCGTTGATGTCTCGATAACACCCCCATTCCCGCCGAATTTACCTCCGCGCGCACTTACGCTTGCTTTGATTATGAGGTTATCTGCTGCCCAAAAATCCCCACGCCCTCCATCGCCGTTATCAGTAGCATCAAGGTTAAAAAGAGATCCCGGGCGAATATTTACACGCTGCGATTCATGCATGGGTGGGCTTGGGGTGTGTATGTAGCCACCAATATGCATGCTACCACCACCATTTGTTCCGGATACGTCAAATTCTGCAGAGGGTTTGATCTCTACAGAATCAGCAGTTACGTCAATAGTTCCTCCGGTTTTTTTATCACCTGTGGCGCGTAATCTTCCAGATACGGAAAGATCTGAATTCGCACCACCAACGAGGCGTATAAGGCCTCCATCGTCTCGTTCCACCCGATTGGCTTCAATAACGCCATCCATGCCAATCGCAGAACGCGTGGTGCCTTCTACATCTTGTGCTGTTAAAAGAACATAGCCATTTGGGGCATTAATTTGTGCAGCTTTATCAATTTGTGCACGAAGCGGCGCCGAAACTTTTGTCTTATCAACCTGAAACCCGGCAAAATCATCTCCATCAAGATCAACGGTGAAACTCTCTGCCCCAGCTAGAACAACCCGGGTATAAGGAGCCGCAAGGATTTTCCCTGTTTTATGGTGCACATCCTCTCCAGCAAAAACGATCCACGATCCGGGACGTGCAATTTCAATATTGCCCGTTATTTCGATTTTTCCTGAGCCTTTATCACTAAAGTGATTCCCCCCAGCCATAAACTCAGCATTGCGAATATCACGTGTGGTTAATGTCAGACCATTTGTATCAGTAACGAATCCATCTCCGGCGATAATTCCACTGCGGTTAATGAGAACGACTTTTCCATTTGCCTCAATTCGACCAAGAAGTCGCGAGGGGTCAGGCCCCACAACCCTGTTTAATAAAACAGCAGAACTAGATGGCTGAACCGCTTTAAAGGTCTTTCCCGACCCAACGTTAAATTCTTGCCACTCAACAACCGCACGATTGGTTGTTTGATTTACCGTTACTTGATTCGTTGTTCGGGAAACATGGGCCCCGCCCGCCACAACTTCACTTCCTTTGGGAAGATCAGCTGCCAGTATATATGAAAACATCACCCCAGAAATCCACGCCGTGGCTTGGGACCAGTGGCGAAAGCTCTTTAATATTGATGTTTTATATACTTTCAAGAATAGAGCTTTTTATTTATATACCTCTATATTGACAATTATTATTTAAAATATTATTAATTCAGGACACTTTGTCACAAAATTTGCCTGTTCGTCTCCTCCACCGAATTCTTGTGAGATTTTTTATTCGCTCTGAGAGCGACAAAGTCATAGGTAAGCCCGATCAATTTTATTCTTGGCGCTCTGAGAGCCCTGGAATTCCATGGCAGCACACACAATAAAGTCACCCTATCGCTCTAACTAAGAAGTTTTCCAGTTATTTTTGAGGGTAGAAAAATGTATATAGGTGATAAAAAGACTGAGTCTACTTATATGTATGTATAAATGGCTTTGAATAAGAGATACGCACGGTGTGATTAAGACCACGATGATTATCAAGTTGCACTTTGCGGGTTAGAGGTTTCGCAGCTTCATACGAAACATTGAAGCCACCAGCCAGGCGACCACGTAACCCTGCCGCAACTGACGCAAGTGAGGCCGTTCTGTTGCTATCTGACTTTACACGTGTGTTTTTAACATATCCAACACCATATGAGGTATAGAGCATCAGCGAATCAACGTATTTGATTTTATATGGAATATTGATGCGCAATTCCGTTAGGCCGCCAATTCCTGAATCTCCACTAATTTCACCACTGCCATAGCCGCGACCAAAATTAGATGAGCCAACAGACATTTCCTCACTTGAAAGCAAAGGAGAACGACTCGATTGCCACGAAAATGTATTCGACACTGAAATAATGCTATTGAACTTATGAACCCATGATCCCTTACCATCAACATAGGTAAAGTTTGCTTTGCCTCCGTAAACACTGGGACGCACGGTGTTCTTTCCCCCGAGAAGCCCGGTAAATCCCTTGTTATAGACGGCAGATAATTCCCAAAAATCATTTCCGTGTGTTTGATTGTAAAGAAGCCCCACGCGTAGCCCACGCACATAGTCATCTTTTGTGCGCAACCCCGCGGTTCGTGCTGAATCATTTTGACCGTCAATCGCAACTCGCAACTTAAGCTCGCGATGGCGACGATAAATAAGTGGATGCATTACCATTAAGTTTGCATAATCAAAACGTGATTCAACTTTAATCGGCATCCACGGTCGCGCACGTGATTTCACATACTCTATATAGGCACGCGTACCTCTATTACCAACAAATTGCGTTTGTCGGGCACGATAAAAGTGAAATTTGTTCCCGGAAAAATCATGTATTGTGGCCAGAAGGAGCTTACTTCTCCCTATGGTATTATTCACCAACGCGTCAGCGCCCCAACGTCGATGACCACTCAAACGATTGCCGGCATTATCAACATTTCCACCCATTCTTCCATATTCCTTCGTCTCAATACGAATAACCATGTCACTTGCACCGGTGACATCCTTCGATGGTACGAAAATATGTTTGATCTTATATCCAGGTGTTTTTGAGATAAATCGCATGCGTTCTTCAACATTTTTCAGATTCAACGCATCACCCTTTCTAATATCTATAAGCTGAGACTCAACAAGAGCACGGGATTCAGGTGTTCCACCCTCTACGCGAATATTGTTAAGTGTTCCTTCGTATATATCAATTTGTACGATACCTGTCTTCGGATCGATATTTTGTGGAGGCACAATAACTTGTGCTAGGACGAGACCTTGACTACGTAAATCTTGCGTAATCTTTTTGACAATATTTCCAAAGTCATTAAATGTAATTTTTTTATTGAGATAGGAATTCCAGTGTTTGCTAAGAGCATATTTTTCAACAAACTTTAAACCTTTAACGTTCATTTTTCTAAATACAAAATTAACGCCCTCTGATCCTTTTAGTGAAAGATTGCTAACTGGGGATGCTTTTTTTTCTTCTCTAAATGGGGTCTCTTTCGTGCGGGCATCATTTGCGATAATTTCACGGGCGACGTTACCTGCGACTCCTTTCGCTACATCAACATCAGTCCGCGCACTCAATGAGAGTGCAGACATGAGAAATAGAAGCATATGTATAGAGTGTTTCCGCAATTTAAAACTCAAATATATTATATAAATTAATTAGAAATATAAAATTAATATACGCTCATAAACTTAATGTTCTATTTAGCAATTATAAAAAAAATCTAAATTTTCCTCTGTTTTACCAAATTATGTCAATTATTTACACACAACACTATCCACACATCTCGGGAAACTTGACGTTTGATCATTATGACCCTATGTTTTAAGTGTAATTGTTAATGAAGCGCATAAGAAATGAACACGATCTCTAACTAAAATCAAACACAGTGGATCAAATTGGGCACTCATGCTCACCCACTTACTGTCACCGTTAGTCTAGAGATACACATGCCACACAAACCAATATTTCTTCATGAGATAGGCCTTCATTTTTTAAACAAAACCCTTTTCACTGATTTTTCTGCTCAAATATCGCCCCATAGTCGCATTGACATTATTGGAAAAAATGGTTCTGGGAAATCATGTCTCCTCAAAATTTTATCTGGTTTATTAAAACCCTCCTCAGGCGAGGTTTCACTTCCCTCAGATTTGACGATTGGCTATGTCGAGCAAACAATTACAGAGTTTGACAACTTAAGCGGCGGTGAAAGATTTAATAAACGTTTATAAGAAGTCCTCGTGCAATCACCCGATGTTCTTC
>CAYGTJ010000090.1:0-5188 GCA_964352755.1 uncultured Alphaproteobacteria bacterium | reverse complement strand
GAACGTATCGTTGCCAATCGCCGTCACAAGCGGCACTGCAAATGATTCACTAAAGCCTGCAGGTCGAATCTCTGAGGAACAAAAGTAAAAACAAACAAAAACTATCAGTAATCGCATATATTTATGCATGATGAATAAGATTTTTTTTAAATATAACCCAAAACATCTAATAAATTATTAATAAGTATATAACCCTAAATAAGAGGTGATTTTCATTTTTAGTTTGACCATCTCCACGTATTTTGTAAAAACTTCATAAGATGTTTTAGGATTGAGATGGATCGCAGTACTGATAAAGCCGCAATGATTCGCCGTGGGTGGTTCGCCGTTAGCCTTGGGGCTGCTTTTTACTGCTATCAGTTTATCGTACGTGTCTTTCCAAACATTCTTCATCAAGAGCTCATGGATATTTTTAGCATCGATACGGATGGGCTTGGTCTTATTATCTCAACCTATGGATGGGCATACTCCTTAATGCAACTGCCCCTTGGTCTTGCGATTGATCGGTGGGGGCCACGCTATTTAGTTTCGATCGCATCTCTGTTCGTTTCACTGGGGTGTGTGCTTTTTATTGCTACGAAAAGTGTTTACGTTGCTGCATTTGGTCGTTTTCTTATGGGAATGGGATCCGCATGCGGATTTATGAGCTGTGTAAAACTTGCAACCCTTTGGCTCCCTCCGCGTCAACTTTCGCGAGCGATTGCCGTAACAATGATTTGCGGAACATTTGGTGCGGCACTCGGGGGAACACCCTTAAGCCTTATTGAACGGCACGTTGGCCCCTACTATTGTATCCTTGGCCTTGCCGGTTTAGGGCTATTGATGAGTCTTGTTCTGATCACGCTCATACCACAACGCTCTCCGGTCAAGCGCAAAGGAACGCCAACAAAGGCAGCACTATCTGAAGCAAATCCTCTCCAAGATCTGTATATGATCCTGCGCAATCCACAATCATGGATTATCGCGTTTTATAGTATGTTGATGTATGTGCCCATAACAGTTTGGGGTGAGGCCTGGGGTGTTCCTTTTGTCGAGCGCGCAACTAATTCTTCTGAATATATGGCGGCCATCGCAACCACATGTATGTTTGCAGGTGCAGCCATTGGAAGCCCTTTATTCACAGCGCTCTCAGACCAGTGGCGCAGCCGTCGATCACCTATTGTTCTTGGTTCAATCTTGGCACTGGCGACAAACGCGATGATCGTTTTAACACCAGATATACCGCTTATGCTTATGTATGTTTTGTTTTTCTTTACAGGATTAGTCTACACCGCGAAAGTTCTCACGTTTTCATGTATCTGTGAAATTATGCCGCGTTCGATGAGTGGTATATCCGTTGCAATGATTAATTCGATTGTGATGTTAACGGGCGCTGTTTATCACCCTCTCATTGGGTTTCTGGCGAAAGGCCACGCCGAACAACTCGGGCCCATTCCGGTTAATTATATGTACTCATACTATGATTATCAGTTTGCGCTCACTGTTGTGCCGGCCTCAATTCTTTTGGCGGTTTTATTCGGCCTCTTTATCAAGGACACACACCCAGATCGCAATCGCTTTAGCGCGTAGCACACTGCGCAAGACGTTCTTCAATCATTTCTTTCGTAAGGACTTCAGGGAGTAATTCCCCCTTCGGGCAGCGCTTACTGTAAAATCCGTTATACGGTATTCCATAACGTCCATTGGCGTTGATAAATTTTGTTATTTGCGGTGAAGGTGTTGTCCAATCACCAACCAGGGTAATGATTTTTTGACGTTTAAATTTTCGAGCAAGATCCGCACGTGAGAGAACAAGTTGCTTATTAGCAAGGCACGTCACACACCATTTAGCGGTAATATCAACAAAGACTGTCTCTCCCTGATTAACCAACGCATCCAGCAAGGTGGGCGTAAATTTATACACACGCTTTTCTTTATCAATGAGTAACGCATGTTGTGAACTTTTTGGTGACGTCGAGACCTCTTGCACCAGAATCACACCCAACCAAGTGGCCGTTGCAAGAAGACAGATCCCTAGAACTGTACGCAGCCTCTCCATCCACAAACCAGGCCGGGGTAACAAACAGTGCAGCCGAGGATAAAAAATAATGATAATGTATGGCAATCCAAATCCAGCTCCCAACATCAAGAATACACTATACACCGTGAACAAATCATGTGTCAGTGCATAACCAACGGCCGTTCCCAAAAACGGCGCTGAACACGGCGTCGCCAATAGTGTCGCAAGCGCCCCAAGCCAAAAATCATACCATGCCGATTCTTGCGGGCACTTTACGGCAGCAGTGCCAATCTGAGGGGTATAGAACTCAAAAAAACCAAGCAAGTTTACCCCAAAAAGAGCAAGTATCCCCATCATGAAGGCGATAAACAGAGGTTGCTGAAAGTGCATCCCCCATCCAACAAGCACACCAACCCCCCGAAGCATTACAACAACTGTTGCAAGCAAAATGAATGAGGACATAATTCCCAAAAATGTCATGAGTGTTTTTCTGCGCACCTGGATCAGCGTTAAATCTCCGCGTGTAAATGACATAAGTTTAAGGGACAATACCGGCAGCACACACGGCATAAAATTTAAAATAAGCCCACCCAAAAACGCAGCAAGCAAAATAAACAGAAGTGATCTCTCAGGAGATTGTGATCGCGGCAGATGTGATACTGCATCAACATCACCCGCAATATAATCCACAAATGTCGGCAAGTATGCTGCAATCTTCTCATCAAAATAACGACATTGAACACCACATACAGAAAAACTAATATTCAAAACAACCCCTACCGGTTTATCCAGGCGCTTTGGATAAACACGCAAACGGACAATGCTGCCATCTTCAAGGGCACGTTTATCTGCTGGCCAGATAATTTGCACGTTTTTAATATTGTGTGAGTTTTTCCATATAATTTGTGGAGGAATACTCTCACGCGGAGGATTATCAGGATGGGCAACGTGCCACTCTTTATCCATATTTAGTCGTACGCGCACGTCATAAAAGGACTGGGATTTTTCCGCGACTGGATTTAATTTAAAGGTAAAACTAATCGGGTCAACGGCATGGACGGGTGCCGCATATATTCCTGCCGCTTGAATTAAGAAGACAAGCATTGCAGTCAGGCGATAAAGGTTAAAACCGTAAGAAAAAGACATCATTGGCTCTGTGCTTTGTTAACGCGTACATCACCATCCACATTCAATATACGCGATTCATGACCTATTTACACCATAAAATTAATGCATTTCAGAGGTATCATTACGGTACCAGTTACGGTAGTACGTTATACTGAGAATAAGAAGTGCCACACTTAATAAATACCACGTCAGTGCATATTCCAGGTGATTATCCCTTATGTTTGGCCGGTATCCGCGAATAACAGGCCACACGTCAGTATTATGTGGGGTGACATCTCCCGTGACCTGATAGGGCTCTTGCAGCACGTAAACGGGCATGACATTTTCAAGCTTTGTGTGGGCAACGATCTCAGCAAAATCAATGCGAAACCATTGGTTCATCCGTGGGTTATTTTCTGGCGTAAATTGTGATTTACGTGGCAAGGGTAAAATTGTGGCCGTAAGGGTCACCGTGCCCTCAGGGCGCGTAATGCCATCATCTTTGCCAGGAATACGCAATGATTCCACAGGAACCCACCCACGGTTAATAAGTATATGCGTCCCATCTTCCCGCTTAAAGGGCGTAACGACATCAAATCCAGCCTTTTGATTCCCGGGGCTTACTTCGTACGTGCGCGGATACGCATGCATTTCCATTTCATGAATGAATGTCCCGGTCAAATGAACCCGGCGGTAAAAATGATTACTTTTGTGTGCGTCACCGCGCTGAATCGCGGCAAATGCCGCAACACGCGTCATTGCACTATCTAAATCAACAATAGGGGCACGTTGTTTGATCTCAACTCGGGAAATATAGCGTTCTTTTTCATAGTGACGTTGAATTTGCCACACACCAAGGGTATTTAGGCCACAATACAGACCTACGATGAGTATTATCAGTGTGCGGGGAAATTTCCCTCGATCGTGCACCATTTATTATCGACTGCCTAATATGTAGATACCTATAAACACGAATAACCACACAACGTCAACAAAGTGCCAATACCACGCAGCCGCTTCAAACCCTAAATGATCATCATGTGTAAAATGCCCAAGGCGTAATCGCGCCCAACTAACAAGCAAAAAAACAACACCAACAATCACGTGTAGCCCGTGAAATCCTGTAATCATGTAAAAATTTGAAGGATAAATACCATCTTTAAACCCAAAGGGCGCGTGCGTGTATTCATAAGCCTGCACCCCAACAAAAGCCACGCCTAACAAAATGGTTAACATCAACTTATGTGCTGCCTGTTCTGTTTTTCCCTGCAAGAGATCATCATGCGACCAATTCAAAATTGCCCCTGAAAGAAGTAAAATTAAAGTATTAAGGTAAGGCAAATCAAGAGGATCAATGAGCTTCACACCCGTTGGCGGCCATACAAATCCAGACGCTTCATTGGGCAAAAAAGCCGCATATCCGTAGGCCGCAAAAAAAGCGGCAAAAAGACACGCTTCTGAGATGATAAACATCACCACACCTAAGCTTAATCCCCGGCGTGTGACACGCGTATGTTCTGTTTTGGATTCAGTGATAACGTCACGCCACCAGCCCGACAAACAGATAACAAGACCGAGTAACCCACACCACAACAGGTATGTCACATCTGTATGTAGTGCCAGCACAACACCAATAACGGTGATCAACAACGCACCAGCCGTAAGTAGTGGCCATGGACTTGGATCCACAAGGTGAAACGGATGTTTGTGTTTAGATGTCATTACGCCTAATAGATTCAATCCCCACCCTAGTGTAAATCAGTTTTGTCCCACCAAAAACTTTTTCCTGGAAGTTTTTTCATTAGCTTCGTTTGATGAAACGTAAACCTGGTATCATGCAGGATTGTTTGTAAAAGCTGATGTCCGGTGGGAACCACAAGATAACGCCAGAGTAACTTTCGATCCAGCGCACGCGATGCCGCTAGCTGTTCGTCGTATGAGTTTGCTTGCAAAAGTTTACGTAGCGCATGATCGACATGTTTATCGGCAACACGTGTAAAATTAAGCGTTCCTGGTTTTTCCGCAGCCTCAGACGACCAACGATTACGCTGCTCAATACCCGGGGACTGCATCCCACTCCAG
>CAYGTJ010000089.1:0-5251 GCA_964352755.1 uncultured Alphaproteobacteria bacterium | reverse complement strand
GTTATCAGGCCATTTCGCCCGTGGGGGAACGAGTTTCAGTGAATCCACATTTTGATGCGCTAGCCCACCAAGTTTTTTCTGCGCGGATGTCCGGTGTGATTGCAAGGCTGTCTGTATTGGGGTGCGCGGTGCCGGATGCCCGAGACATGTCCGCCAAAAGGGTGTAAACACCTTAAAATATGTGCCAGATTTGTTCTGAATCGCCCACGGCTCGAATAATAGAAACCCAGCGAAACTTTCTACTTTGCAGCCTTGATCTTTCAGCGCGGATTTAATCCGTGTATCAACGGCAATGTCCGCGGGATCATAACGTCGATTCCAAAATACATGACTCACATCATGTGTATCGCACAATTCCGGAACTGCATCAGATGCCCGCCCGCGAACAATAAGCAAAGGAATATTATGCGCTTGCAAATCGTTATGCAGACTACGTAATGCCTGATCCAAAAACCATTTCGCAGCACCACCAAGGTCACGTGTGTGTTCATCATGAATATAACAGGCAATAATCGGTTGCCCTGAGGCGATCGCGCGATCAAGAGCCGGATTATCCTGCAGGCGAAGGTCGTTTCGAAACCAAATAAGTGCGTTCATATGTTATTGGTAACGCAACATCTGGACGAGAGCAACGGATATATCTAGAATACTCTCAAGATAAGGACACACGTCATGGATCGCACGAAATACCCCTGGTCACATCATTTACTGGAGCTGCGCACACGCCTGCTGCGGGTGCTGATAGTTTTTGCCCTGGGCACCGGATTTGGATGGTACTTTGCCCCGCATCTATTCAGCGTGTTGGTCTTACCCTTTGCCACGAGCACAAATGCCACACAACTGGTCTACACCCATGTAACCGAAGCCTTCGTAACCTATATGCGCGTGGGATTAAGCACAGGTCTATTGCTTGCCACGCCCTATGCAATTAATCAGCTCTGGTATTTTTTAGAACCTGGATTAAAAGTATCTGAAGCACGCGCCTTAAAACCTGTGTTTTGGGTAACACCTTTGTTGTTTGTCACAGGCATGACATTTGCGTACACGCTTGTCCTGCCCAATGCGTTTGCGTTTTTCGCAGGCTTTCAAGACTCACTTGCCCTGGGCGCAAACACCCTCACGCTCGATCTTATGGCGCGCATGGAAAGTTACCTGGATATCACGCTTCAGATTTTGTTTGCATTTGGGTGTGCATTTCAAGTGCCCGTTCTTATGTATGTGCTTGCTGTGCTCGGTGTGTGTACGCCAGATCATTACCGAAAGTTTCGCCGAGTTGCGATCATTGCAATTATGATCATGTCCGCCGTGCTGACTCCTCCTGATGTAATGAGCATGTTAGTACTTGCCATTCCTGTCTATGCACTGTACGAAGGTACTATCATTATTATTGCACACATAACTAAACGGAAAAAAAACGATGCATGATATTCGCTTTATTCGGGAAAACCCGGTTGAGTTTGACGCACAGATGAAACGTCGCGGGCTCTCACCCGTGGCTGAAAACATTATCGCACGGGATCATGAACATCGCGCACTTCTCACCAAGGCTCAGGAGTTTCAGTCAGAACGCAATATCATTGCCAAGGAAATCGGCAAGGTAAAAGGATCTGGAGGCAACGCAGATGACCTGATCGCGCGGGCAAATACGCTAAAAGAAGAACTCCCTGCTCTTGAATCTCAGGCAGAAACATTAGGTGTCAAACTCCACGCCCTGCTGGCGGGTCTTCCCAATATTATGAGTGATGATGTGCCCGTTGGTAAAACCGACGCCGACAACGTGGAAATACGCACCTGGGGAACGCCGAAAACCTTTGCGTTTACACCGAAATCTCATTTAGAACTTGGTGAACTTTCCGGTAATATGGATTTTCCTTCTGCACGCAAAATGTCGGGATCACGCTTTGTGGTTCTGCGGGGGGATTTAGCCCTTCTTGAGCGTGCACTCATTAATTTTATGATCGATCATCATGTTTATGAATATGGGTATGAGGAAATAAGCCCCCCCTATTTAGTGCGTGATGAGGCACTATTTGGAACTGGGCTATTGCCAAAATTTGCGGATGATCAATTTCTCACAACGACCGGTCATTATCTTATTCCCACGGGCGAGGTGCCGTTAACTAATCTCGTGCGTGAAAAAATCATTGATGAAAGTACCCTACCTCAACGCTTTGTGGCACACACACCGTGTTTCCGCCAAGAGGCAGGATCTGCCGGCAAAGACACCCACGGGATGATCCGCCATCATCAGTTCCACAAGATTGAGATGGTATCGATTGTCACACCCGAACATGGTGTGTCTGAACATGAACGTATGACCGATGCCGCAGAAAGCATTTTGAAGCGTCTCAACTTGCCATACCGTGCAATGACTCTGTGTGCCGGGGATACGGGTGCAACCGCACACAAAACATATGACCTTGAGGTCTGGTTGCCAAGCGAAGGCCGATACCGCGAAATTTCCAGCTGTTCCCTTTGCAAAGATTATCAAGCCCGACGCATGAATGCCCGCTACAAAACGTTTGAAGGCAAAAATGCCTTTGTTTACACACTCAATGGGTCGGGACTTGCCGTTGGACGGACACTCGTGGCGATTCTTGAAAACTACCAGGATGAAAATGGGGACATCCATGTTCCTGAAATTCTTCAGAACTATACCCGCAAACCTCTCTTACATGCACGGAAAACGGATAATGACTCATCAGAAAATGACTGCTAAATTCGTACTATCCATCGTATTTTTCGCAGCTTTCATTTGCGTGGGTTGCGCACGAACAGATGGTGGCGCCCCAGTTGAAATATGCCATGGCCGCCCCCAATACCGCAAGAACACCCCGCAGGTGATCGCACGACAAAACGAAGAACCTACTTCTGCTCGTACGCCTGCACAAGCGGACAACACCATTTCGCCACACCCTGCCACACCCGTGCACAAAAACAAACCACAGTTTAGCACCCCTATTTCCCAAGATCTTTATCGTAATGCCCGCAAGGCTTATACCCAAGACGGCGTTCTCATACCCGTAAAGAGAGGCACACCTTTTGTTGCAATCGCTGGTGGGGCTGTTATTTTTGCGGGGTCTGATAGTGAACTTGGCAATACCGTTATTATCCGCCACCCCAACGAGTGGGTGAGTGTATATGCCCATGCACAATCGCTTACTGTAAGTACTGGTAGTATTGTCAAAAAAGGACAAACCCTTGGAAAAACAGGCCAAAGCGGAGGCATAAGCGCACCTAACCTTCACTTAGAAGTGCGCCACAACAACAAGATAGTTTCTCCAAGAAATCTATATTAAAAACTTACATCTTTTATTATTAGTCAATTCAAATATTTATATTTACTTATTGACAGTAACATGATACCCGTGAACAAATTATTATCGGGAGAATCACGGTATGGAATGGGATAAGCTCAAGACTTTTTATCATGTTGCGCGGGAAGAAAGCTTTACAAAAGCTGCGGAACTTATCAACTTGACGCAATCTGCGGTGAGTCGTCAAATTCTCTCGCTTGAAGAACAGGTAAGCTGTAGTCTTTTTGTGCGCACCAAGCGTGGCCTTGTATTAACCAAGGAAGGAAACGTTTTATTTGATTGTGTGCAACGCATGTACAATCAGGCTGAACGTGCACGCCTTGGCATTCACCAGAGCGATCAACCCCGCGGAGAATTGCGCTTAGCGATTACCACAGGGTTTTTTACAAGCTATTTTGCCCCCCTGATTGATGGGTTTCTCAAGGAATATCCAGAAATTAATCTTTCGATTGATTCGCGCAATAATTCGCCCGATTGGAATATTCTTGAGTTTGATGTTTCCATCAGTCCCCTGGTTCAAGACCGCTATAATCTTTTGCATCATCATTTGCTTGCGAATGAGGTGGCACTATACGCATCACCAGACTATTTGAAAGAATTCGGCACGCCCAATACACTCGCTGATCTTGACAATCACCGCCTTATTGCCTTTGGCATAGAGGGCGCTCACCCCTTCAACCACATGAATTGGCACTTGCATGCAGGTATGCGCGAGGGCGAAAGCCGCCCGGCTTTCTTTTCAGTGAATAACCCTGAAACGCGCATGATGATGGCACGCAAACATTATGGAATTGCGTCCATTTCAGAAGAACACCCCGGTATCCATGATGGAACATTGGTGCGTGTTTTGGCCGACATTCAGATGCCCTTGATTCATACATACCTAATGTACCCCACACATATGCAGAATTCTGCCTGTGTGCGTGCCTTTCGTGAGTACATTATTGATCAGTTCCAAAAGAAATATGATACGAAATGCTATTCTAAAGTCGTGGACAATACTATCGTTCAAACAAATGGTGAAAAATCATCATAACAATTGACCTATTAAACGCTTTTTAATGTTGTTGGATAACCTGTGATACCTCGTCAAGACTGCTCTGATTTACCGATTGATTCTAACGGCATGGTTCCTACACTCAATGCTATGGGGCATATGGCTGCCCAGGTTGATGAATTTGCTCAAGATTTTATCACCTATAGTATTGCGTACTGCCATAATGTCGCTGACATTGGCCCCGCATTTGGTATTACCAGTTTGCCGATTATTAATGCGGGAATTAAGACTACGGTGGTTGATCTTGAGAAACGTCATATTGACTACATAAAATCTCACGCGGAACCAAGCACTCTAGTTAACATCAATGCACATGTTGGTAATTTCCCCCAAACCGTGAAGCTAACGCCCAACACATATGGTGCCATCCTTGTCTCGCGTGTGTTAAATTTTCTCAATGTAGACACGCTGATTCATGCGCTGACACATCTATATGATGCCCTGATTCCCGGGGGACGCCTCTATTTTATCTCAACAACGCCATTCATTAAAATGTTCGAAGATTTTATCCCCGTATATTTGGCGCGACGTTCAAACCATATAAAATGGCCTGGTGTTATTAAAAACGTCAGTGAGTACGCTGCGCATAGGGCTCACCAATACCCATCATACATTCATCTCATGGATTTGCCAGAGATCAAAGCGACACTAGAGCGTCTCGATTTTAAAATCGTTCGTGCAGGATATATTCCTTCACCACCGGGACAATTTGATATGTTTCTCGATGGGCGTGAACACGTCGGTGTTGTCGCGGAAAAACCTAAACTTTAGTACGTTTCAATGAAAATTAAAAGTGTGTCTATCCCGCTTTTAAAAATCAAATAGAGCCTTATTATAAAATAATAATCATAAATAAAATCAATGTTCATTATTTATC
>CAYGTJ010000088.1:0-5255 GCA_964352755.1 uncultured Alphaproteobacteria bacterium | reverse complement strand
AGCGATACTAACTCATCTATGTTCATTGTGTCCGTTTTATCCTAGCAAGATCACTCCTTACCTAAGTAATTAAGGATCTTCAGAGCTCTTCGGAGCTCTCATTCAAAATTAAGAGTGTCAAGAGTGCAGACTCCTCTCCTTGATGAGCTGCCTTGCGCAACCACAGAAAGGCCTCAGACAGATCCTTAGCAACGCCACGACCCCTAAAATAAGATATGCCAAGCAGCGTTTGCGCTTTGGCATTCCCTTGATGAGCTGCTTTCCGATACCAGCTAAGGGCTTTGGTGTAATCCCTAGCAACGCCATGTCCATTGTCGTACATCACTCCTAAACTATGTTGCGCTTCGGCACCCCCTTGGTCTGCCGCCTTGCGAAACCACGCAAAAGCTTTCGAATCATCCTTCGTAACGCAAGTTCCTAGATGATATATCAATCCTAGATTGTATTGTGCATCAGCATCTCCATGATCAGCGGCCTTACGATACATTGCAACGGTCTCAGTTTCATCTTTGGGAACTACCTTATTACCAGTGGAACTTTCTTCAGTATCTTCATGAGTCTCAGGCGCACCTGTCCACATAACATTTTCTCGGTCTTCTTTTTGCAGCGGGTCTTGAGGAATTTTCATAGCGCTCGCAACAGGTAACCCTAAAGAAATAAAACGTTTACCTAGACCTGTAGATTCAGGAACCATTGATGAATCATTTTCAGACAGTGCTGCTGTCGCTACCTCTGAAGCAGGGGTAGCACCACTTGTTAAAGCCAAGAACCCGATCCCTACATATCCAAGTACTCGACAAAGGAACGTCCCACTCCGAGGACAGCAAACAGACTCTACCTCTCGTTTTATTATACACGCATGACCAGAAGAGGTTGTATCATCCAGAAAATCACTTACACAAGTAGTGGCCGAGACATGCGTTAAAGCACTTATAAAAACAAAAGCTGTACGAAAACTTGTCATGATAAAGGTGTCCTATATATGTTTGACATATAGGCGTCTTTTCATATGGAACAATATTGTCAAGATATATTCAATGGGATGGATACATTATTTCATGGATACAAGCCCCTCTTAATCTCTCAGATAAAAAGACTAAATGGTCCAGAAACAGCCTAGATTTCTTCATTATAAGTTTTAATCATGCCCTTTGTTTTAGAGGGGATATCTAGTCTAGCTTTCAGTGTCCTTCGATCTAGGGCGGAGAGCTAGGAAAACACCTACGGTGACTGTGAATATAAAATGTTTCATCATATTCCCTCCCTTTTTATTAAACTTTATTTCTATTTTTCTATTCTCAGAGAAATTATTGTTTAATTTGTGAGATCTTAGCTTGCATTAATCCAAATATCAAACCTGATAGATGTAGGTGAAAAATGTACGTGTACGTCTTCAAATCTGAGCATTCCCATCAACCTTCACAGCCAAACAAAGGAACTTTTAAGGCATAGCAGCGTAACCCCTTCATAGTGCCTTAGGTCAATTAATATACTAACAGTATTTTTATTAAAGGGTAAAAAGTGATTTCACACATCAACGTAAAAAATTTACTGCAACCCTATATGTGACAAACGCCAGAATACAACCTGTCGGCGCATAATCCAGTTTTCTTCTTTAGCAAGTTCTGACATTATGACGTCATGACCCTCTCCTGAAGAGCTTGCAAGCGCTTGACATACATACTCATTCTCAAAAACGCCTCTCTTCTGGAACGTCTCTATAGGAACCATCGCCTTTAAAAGACTAAGTGTCGTTGGCACATCACTATGTAATCGTTGGAGACTAAAATCTAGCGCTGTTTTACCTGTGTGCGAACGAGAAAAGGGATCACTCCCCTTTGCAAGTAGAAGAGGCACAAGAGGTTTGCAAAAACGAACAGCAGCATGAAGTGGTGTACTCCCTGTTTTTTCCTCAGGAATAGTAACGTCTGCACCCAGATCTAGTAAGAGTTCCGCTGCTCGTTGCCTTCCATTACGTGCAGATAGGTATAAAGGAGTGGCTTTTTCATTGGCTGTTGGGGCATTAATATCCAAGCCCTCACTTTTCAGCACTGCACCTAACACATCTTCTCTCCCGTTAAGTGCAGCAACATGGAGGGGTAGATACCCCCGGGAATCATATATATCCATTGGCACGGAGTGTGTAACAAGCACATCAACGAGTGATGGAAATCCCCCTTCAACCACAATGTGAGCCGCTGTTCTTCCGGAAATCCCTACAGGCATCAGTGCATCTGCACCTGATTCTAGTAATCGTGCAAGCGCAGCACCACTCCCACTGTGAGCCGCAATATGAAGAGGCGTCACCCCAGGTGCAAAAGATACATCACTCGAAATCCGCGCACGAACAATATCCTCAAGAGAATGTCTCCGACTCGTGCTACTAAGAATTCCTTTCGTACGTGAAACATTTGGGCCTAATCCGATGTCCAAAAGATAATCTATCGCTGCAATTTGATTGGCACGAACAGCGTCATGAAGGGGCGTTTCACCACACTTATTTAGTGCTTCCTGTAAGCGACCTTCATCGTGGATCTTTTTTAATTGTGAAAGGTTTCCTGTTAATGCAGCTTCAAAGGGGTCATCGTCACTCGCTGTAGTAGGTAAAACACAAACACACATGATTAGCACGTAAGTAGCCCGTCTTAAAATGTCGAATGGCATTCGTTATAACTCCAATCATTCCGGTAAGAAATAGGTAGATGAAGCACCCATAAGTTCTTTTACATTATTGAGGGATGCTGCAATATTGCATATGGGAACACCTTCATCGCCTCTACACGGATTATTAAACGATCTAAACTCAAATAGCGGAACCTGGCTCTCCCCAAATCCACCAATCCCCAAAGCTCCCATCCCTTCACGCTGTAAGCTAAAGGGACGATAACACGGAACCGGCGACAACCAATCACGTCCATTATTTGCACCATTTTTAATTGACGCAATCCATTCACTCACAATAGGACCCACACACTTCCCTGCTGTGACTTTATCAATTCTCTCAGAGGCAATCTCAAGGGTTGTGGATCCGTCCCCGAATACAAACGACTTTCTTCCCCCGCTATGGGGAATAACATCTTCACGAACTGTTTCTGAATCGTATATTTTGCCCTGAAATACACGAGTTGTATCAACATTCATTCCTGTTTTTATTAAGTAATGGCCTAAACAATCATCAAAATGTTGTTCCGTAGACCCTTCATCTAATAAGGCCTTATGATACATCCCGTGGAAATCTGTACGCACCATAACTTTTACAGAGCGTTTAGGATCGTTTCCAGGAAAAGCGTCTCCTCTACTAAAGTTCTCCAAATAGAGAGCTCCCAAGAAACCAACTGCTCCAGCTGGTTCTTTACACGCCGCAACCACCTCATCCGAAGCATCATCATAGGCGTCTCTCAATGCCTGAATCAAAGCATGATATGCTCGTGAAAAAAGGGGGATATCTTCACGAGAATCTCCTACTGGTGCTTTATAACTATTAAAAGAAATATCCGACGTGCCCATTAAAACAGGGAAAATATGTTTCATTGGAATCCCAGCTGTCATGTGTGGATTAAACTTAAATGCAAAAAAACTATCACCCTCATCAATTTTTTCGGTGTCCAAGCCAAACCTTACTAAATCCGGGGCAGGTATAAGTGCTCCATGCTCATCTTTAAAGGTATACCCAGAATTGAAAAGAAAGCCTTCTTCAGATAGCACTGTATTCGGAGCACCTTCAATATAGTGGGGTGTTGTATATGTGACCAAAATTCCTCGATGTGTCTTTTCTTCTGCAGTTGCTTTATCATGTAGTCCTTGAAAGAAACTTGTCAAACGATCCCCTGCTGTCACAACTTCATCCCCTGAGGAAAGTGGATAGGTCACAGCTTCAACGGTACCCCTTAGATCACCCGTTAACATAATTGCATCTGGATGATAAAACACCCCGGCTTTATCTGTTTCAATATCCATAACGGTATCCAGAGCACTCGAATCCTGCACGCGAACCATCTTAACTGTTGAGGTTTCAAACTCATACCCCACACAGACAGTCCCAGGACAAGATGTTGATCGCATACGTAGACCCAAAAGCTTTTTGTATTTCTTACGTGATTCTAAATGAGGACGATTCTCTTCTAATGCCTCGTGAATTCTTTCTCTTACTTGTTGCTCTTTATGATCATTTAAACCAAACTCCTCTGCTATTATACTTGCCGCTTCGCCCGCACCAGAGTCATTATCCGGAGGGAAGTCAACAAAAGTGAGTGATTCAAGCCTTCTAACAACTTCAGTTGTGACAGAGGTGTGAGATTTGTAGGGGTGATAGGCTCTTATTTGTCTATTCACTAACTTTCTCCACCTTTTATCAACTTTCGGGAACCTCATTTCATCGAATGATATGCTGCCCCTACCCGATCTAACACCTTTATCAAAATCAAGCTCATGAGCATCAAGCGGATTTTGTCTTGACCCACGCAGGGGAGATGCTGCTGCCACAGGGAATCCCAATGGGTTAAAATTCCAAGAAGAGTCTCGTGTGCTCGTAATGGGCATATCCGCTTCAGGTGCGGATGTCCCAGCTGACGTTGTCACTTGTGGCAGATCCCCTGTTGTGGCCAACACCCCCAGTCCTATATAGCCAAGCATGCGACAAAACAAGTCCACCCTCCGCGACGATAGGATAGGAGTGGTCTCCCTGGCTGAAGCAATTGCTCTTCCACCAGTGAGAGAGGTTTCAAAAAGATACTCCGTGCCAGAAGAAGAAAGGAGATGAGAAATCATACAAGTAAGCACGAAGAAACTACGATAAAGTGATATCAAATAAACATCCAAAAATATTTTGACTCCTCGGCATTTTTTCATATTTGACGAAACTGTCAAGCAGATATTCTCTAACCTGTACGGTTAATCCTTAACTCATTGAAAATACGCAGTGTTATTTCATACACAGTCTTACAAACAAACCTTTGTATAGATCAAATGCCATAATTATACCTACAAAGCACCGAATAGAGGCAATTTTTTTCACACTTTTTATAAATGAGAACTTAACAATAACGAAGAGCACCGCTTTAGGATTCTTTTATTTGTGGAACACTAGCTTCCATTAATTCAAAAATAAACCCTGATAGATGTAAGTGAAGCATTTATATGCATGCTTCCTCCAACCGATTCGCGTTACCTACAAACCTCACCTTAATCTGTCCCAAAAACTAACCTTTGTGAAACATTTTCCCTGTTGGTGAAAATGAAAGGCTTTTAGAAAGCGC
>CAYGTJ010000087.1:0-5268 GCA_964352755.1 uncultured Alphaproteobacteria bacterium | reverse complement strand
TTGATCATCGCTCCTACGAGGATCAGGGGATTGATCTTGATCCCCAACCAAAGATGGGGCGTAAGGTTCACGAGATGGAGGCACGTTATGCCCGCAAAAGAGAGGAGAAATCCTCTAGCCGGTTTGAAGAGATTCAATCAGGGTCTTCCTTCGTTCCTGGTCATAACCATGGGGGTGCACCTACAACCGATAAAGGCAAAGAGTTCTTTACAAAGCGTATTCGCAACCTCTATCGGATTCTTCGCAATCCCGAGGTTGTATTTACCCTTGCCACCCGGCGAGAAGTTACATTTACCTGGAAACACATCCATACGATTCTCCATCGCTATGTCGATGATGCCCATCTCTTTGCCCGTCTTGATTCCACTCTTCGGGCATCTCCTGAACTCATTCCTTTGGGTGCTGAGAACTCAGTGCACACACGCTTTATTACCAAGGAGATCCTTGGTCTCGAGCATGGCCTTCTCCAGCGCGTGAATCGTATGCGTGATGCCAAGAGTCATACTGTCACCGACGCCCACGTAGATGCAGCGCTTACCTATGGGCACACTCTCTTAAAAGACCATGGTGGGTTAAGTCCCGAACAAGTCAATGCGGTTAAGGGCATTGTTGGAAGCGCGCAAATCACAAGCCTTATTGGCTATGCTGGTTCGGGTAAAACCACCTGCCTCCAAGCCGCTGCTCATGCATGGAAGTCTGAGGGGTATCAAGTCGTGGGTCTTGCCCCCACGGGACGTGCCCGTGATAACATCAGTGACTTGGGGATTAAGGCACATACGCTGGCCTCTTTCTTTCATAATTATGAGAAGGGGCGCATGCAGTACCGCACGGGCACAGTAATGGTTGTGGATGAGGCTGGTATGGTGGGTGTTCGTGATATGGATCATCTGACCCGTGCAGCTCAGCGCTTGGGGGTCAAGCTTGTACTTGTGGGTGACTCTGGCCAACTCAAGCCAATTGCCGCCGGAGACCCCTACCGACTTGTGATGAAGGTGCTGCCCAGTAACACCATTACCTCTGTGGTGCGTCAACGCGCAACCTGGCAACGGGAAGCCTCTACGCTCTTTGGTCAAGGCCACACGCATGCGGCTCTTTCCACCTATCATGAGAACGGACACATTCATACCAAGGGGATTAAGCCCTTGATCAATGACTGGTGGGGGCATGTTCAGGAACATGATATCAAACAAACGGTGGTGCTTGCCCACACACGTAAAGACGTGGAATCCTTGAATGCGCATGCGCGTGTTTTGATGCGGGCAGATGGCCGCCTCAAGGGGTCTGATCACACACACCGTATTGTGCGTATGGATGAAGATGATTGGGGCAAAATACAAATGCACCCCGCAACTCGTTCTTTTGCAAAAGGCGAGCGTATTATCTTTATGAAGAACGACAGAGGTCTTGGCGTTACTAATGGGATGCTTGGTACCATTACACACCTCAAGAAAGACACTGTTCAGGTGGTAGTAGACGGCGAAGAAAAGAAAGAGGTCTCATTCTCGACACATCTGTATAATGCGTTTGATCAGGCGTATGCCATCACCATTCATAAAACTCAGGGGGTGACTGTTGATACATCGTTTGTGTACCCTTCTCCCTTTATGGATAAGAACCTGACGTATGTTGCCATGACACGTCATCGAGAGTCTGTTCAGGTGTATCTTGATCCTGAGCGCTTTACAGGAGCCCGCCACGGCCTACAGAGTCTCTCCAGGGATCGCCCGAAAGAATCTGCGCATGATCACGTAAGTGAAGAATCTGTTGAAGACCTGATCCATGATGACACATCATACCTAGAGAAGCTCTCGACACGCTTAGGCAATGAGCTACATGCCCTTGGTGTTGTAAGCAAAGAGGTCTTTACCCATGTCTGGGACACGTTCATGGGAAGAGGTCGTGATCACACCGTTGATTCCACCCCTGATGATCAGGTATATGGTACACATCCCGATCACGCTTCTGGGCATGGTCACAACCCTTCACAAAGACAACCAACAGGTGACATCCATGGTGAAACAAAAGACACGCCCGAAACCAGCAGTAACAGGCAAGCGGGCACCAGCCATACCGCTGAATCCGAAGCTCATGAACCTGGGGCTCACCCTGAGCCCCAGCCACACGCCCACGCTATGGCAACGGATCAAACGTCTGTTCAGGAGAACCTAACCCCTGAGGCAATTAACACGCACATTGAAGCCCTTGATCGCCTGTACGGAAAGCTGAACGCCATCCCGACGAATCACACCGACTATCCAGCAACAATTTTGGCCTTTAAAGAGGCGGCCTGGCAACTCATTACCAGTGAGAGGGGCTTACGTGCTCTTCAAGAACATGATCTCACCCTATGTCGTATGGCGCGTCACGAAACTCGGGTGTTTCATAAAGACTACATCCATCCTGAGCGTTATCTATCCCACGAAGCCGAGGCGCACGCCCACGCCCATGATCCACACCATGAGAGCCATGATGCATTGAAAGCTTTTGCGCATAAGGTGATGGCACATGAAGCATCAAGTGAAGACTTAATGAATCATAACTTTGATAGTTGGGATCGTGCACGCCACCACGCCAAAGACTATGCAACTGAACATAACCTGCATGAACACGAACAAACCCAAACCCGCCAACAAACCCGTGATCACGGAATGGAATTATAAACTAAAGTTTGGGAATCCATTCTCTCAAGCACGTAATGATCTCTTCGAAGGTTGGTCTTCCTTTATAGTAGAGTGCAGCACTTCTATTATATTGTTCTGTGTAGCTTTTAAGAACCACCACATCTGACATCAAAAACGCTTCGTTATGAATAATATCAATTGTATCAGCTGCTCTGAATCTATCCATTTTATGTTGGTTATAGGCAGGTGTTCCAATAAACTCTTGAACAATGTTACTCTTCAGAAGGGAGTAAACGTCGTAGTAGTGACGCAGAAAGTTCTCAGAAAAACGAGCACTTGATTGTTGCTTCCGGTACTTCGTAGATATTGCTTGAAGCTTCTCAACAAATGTATACCCAGGATGATAACAGGGTACTAAAATAGCCCGATTATCAATCACTGAAGCCTTTTTGTAGGCATAGTCATAAAGCCAGGATGAAATCGTTACTTTTTCATACGGGGAAACGGTATCAAAACCACACTCAAGAAGAACTCCCTCTTTGATCCCTTCGGAAAGAGAAAGTGAAGAAGGATAGTGTAAACGAACTCCTCCACTGCGAAACTTTTCATCATCAAACGCATGATCACGCACGGACGATAATAAGCCATCAATCCGGATTTCCGTGGCAAGCCAATCATAATAAGACTCACGACTCTTTACATGTTGGGGTTTATTCTGATTCTTTCCTATAAACACTTCTTTTTTTTCAGGAGGTTTAATCAAAATATCGATGTCTTCTGAGAAACGGTCAATAATTTGATACCCTTTAGATAAAGAGGTTCCTCCCTTTAAGAAGAAGGATAAGTTTTGTTTCTGAAGACCATACAAACAGTGCATGATCCAATAATCTTTTTCAACCAGAACAGGGTTTATTCCCTCTTTGCTTGCATAAATACGAATGAGATCAGAAAACTCTGGATGATCGTGTAGATACATGGTGACCATTAGCCCCCTCTTTCTTGTAAAAGACTTTGAAAGAGCTTTCGTGTGCCAACGTATCCATACCTTTGCGCTGCTGCAAGGAGTTTCTTCGTGTCCATTTTACGAAGTTTTCGTGTAACGCCCGTGAGAATAACCTCATAGTCTTCAGAGAGATTTTTGAGATTGTTTACAAGATCCACGAGCAAGAATTCATCACTTAGCTTCGTCGGGAAATGAGGTTTACGCATAAAGAAATACGTGGAAGCTCCAAGATTAAAGGTTCCATGGCGTTTGTGGTTATAGACGTAGACATCATTGTAAAGCTGGGTAGTTCCTACACTCAACGTATTATATGATGATCGGGAAAACATGAGAAACTGCGAGTCTTTCAAAAAAGAGCTCACAAGAAGCTCTTCGGAAGGGGGGGCTACTCCAAAGGTGGTTTCCTTTGGGCAGTAATAGAGACCTCCCGTGAGCTTCACGAGATCGTTGGTGTCCTCAAGCTCTTTTATATGTCGATCAACCGCATTAGACCACGGCAAAAGGTCTTCACGGCGATAGACTCTTCCTGGTTTAAGATGTGATCGAACCTCTTCTGATGCTTTCATGACATTTTCTCCTGATATTACTATATCAAAAAAACACGTCAAAATGCAAGAAAAATGATTAAAAAAACATGCACTATGCGTTGGAGGCAAAAAGTGGGTGTGTTTTTTCCTTTGCTAGTTCGGCAGGCGACGCGCCCTTATCATGAGAGATCAATAAATCAGTCATTTGTTGGGCACGCACTTTGTTGAGTTCATTAGTCACCTCATCTGGTTCACCCAACCCCTCCAGAGAGGGTGCTTTATGACTATACCAACAAATTTTGGGAGAGATGGGAAAACTTATACGTGCATCGTCTAATGCTAGAAATTCATGAAGCCCCATATCACGCTCCACATAACTCGCATGAAAGGCAACAGGGTTATCAGACGTTACAAAGTGCGTGTTTGAACCAGAAAAAAGGAGAGAATGGTTGAATTTCCTAATAGTTTCGCCATGGCTCTCGGCTTCTTTCCAATATTTCTCGCTGCCGACAATACTCTCACGTGAACATCCATTCACATTTCTTACAGCGCTCAAATGAACGGGGTTACGATAAAGCATGACACTCAAAAAACGACAGATTATTTTCAGTTCTTCAGGCGTAATTATACTTATTTTCTCTTCAGAAATAATTTTACTCAAAATGGGGGATATTAAGCTGTCATAATCATCATTTAATTTCGTCTCTTGATCAACCTTGCCTCCAACTGTATATAAATTTCTCTCCACGCATAAGTTAAGAGGTGTGACAGAAAATGTGCTGTCTTTTTTCTTAGAATAGGCGTGAACTAGTCCATACTCATCACAAAAGTGATTCAAACATGATTTTGGGTAATAGTGTTGCCTGACCGGTTTATTCATACATCAAGGGTTAATATTCACACCAATCTAATACTCCTTATCGTACTCATTCACAAACAGTTTATGCTTCAGCTTCATTAAAAATCTGTAGTACAGCCTGACTCTATCAGCTGTTCGAATTTCTGAAGCCGGCACTTCTCAGAAATGTTATGAAGACCCTCAACCACGCTACTTCGTGATCACAAAATCTAGCTTTGCCACCGGATAGTTTCCAGGAAGAGACACATAGGCCTGAAG
>CAYGTJ010000086.1:0-5306 GCA_964352755.1 uncultured Alphaproteobacteria bacterium | reverse complement strand
AATTACATTAATGAAAACAATAAATTCAGTAATAAGTATATTATTATTTTTTTGTTACGTTACCTCTATCGAGGCGCAGATAAATCCTTCGGTAATTGTTGAGGTTGTGAAAAAGATTGCGAAGAAGCGCATTACAGATTCTGAGGCACATCTAGGAGGAGCAAGTTATACTGCTGCTTTGGTCTCAGACTTGTTGGCTGGGGCTGCCGGTGGTAGGAGCTTGCCGGTGGATGCCGCTGGTCTGTGCACGACAAAATCTTGGGGGTATTCGCCTGTTGTTGGTGCGGTTGCTCTTGTTACTGGATTGCCAGAAAACTTGCGGATATTTGGAAACTATACGCCGGGTGCGTTTACACATGCGCCTACTTCCGTAGCCGCTGCGGCAACAGCAGAAGCGTTTGGCGACGGGGATTTTACAGAGCGTGATTTTAGTAAAGATTTTTCAGATGATCCTCATTGGCAGCTAGTTAAGTTCTTATTTCCTTCGGCAAATGGAACACTGAACATTGGTGAGAATCATCGGGGCAATCTCCCCCATTGGTTGAAAAAATCAGCAGCGGGTAAAGACATACGTGATCGCCCTGATCTAGTGTTTTTATCTAATCTCACCACCCATATTCATACACTATCTACACAAACAGAAGATCCAGGTGAGGATGCCCATGATTTTTTTGATACATTTTTAGATGGATTTTCCCGTCGCCATCGAAAGCTACTGAAACCTATTGTGAGGACATTGGAGCCAACCCTTAAGGAGGCTGTTAAAGCTGAGATTCAATTGAAATCGAGGTTTGGATGTGCATCTGCGTCTGGGAGTTCGTATGAATCGCTATATCCAGTAGGAACGAGTGAGCAGATTATCACGGCATTTGTGCTTGAGTATTTACATACGGCGGAAGAACTCGAACAATATTTAGAGGGTGTGAATGCCGTGTTGCCGGAAGGGTCAACCTTTTTATGGGGATTTTCGCATGGGCAGGCGCTAAACACCATTTGGGATGCCCACGTTCAACGGAATAATGCATTGCCGATACCCGTTGATCCTGGCTTGTTAATTAGTAACGGGATGGCTTATGTTGGATCCCCAGACGATCGGGTTGGGTATGCAGATTGCGTTGAAACGGTTGTACGTCAAATAGTTAATTTTACGGTTTTTGATGCCGGGTCTAGAAGCTTTGTCCTTCCGGACTTTTTGCAATCTAATGCAGCCTTGGTGGCGTTTTATGAGAAACAACCCCCGGCGCTGGCAAACTGTGGTGATGAGCGAATTCGCACGGCCTGGTCAACCATTGTAACAAATTTAAATAAGGGAGTTGAGGAAGGAAATACAGGAACTTCTGCCGTTGCAAGCTCAGCCGCCGCTGTGCCAGTGCCCTTTGAGGACATTCGGTATGCTTGTCGGTTAGGTGATGTTGCGTATGAACTTGAATCAGGACATTTAAATATTCTTCGGGTGCTGGCGCATCTTTGCAATCAACCGTTAGCATCTTTTGAGTCGCCTGAAGGTATTCCCCTGGGTGAATGGGACGCATGTGCCGATGAAGAGGCTCGTACTGTATATATTCAGAGTGCTTATGGGAGTCTATTGCGGCGAATGAACCCGGGCTATGAATATGTGGTATATGTTGATTGTTCGTGGGCTTCGGGGCGTACTGAAAAAGAAATTTATAGTCCCGTAAAGATATCTTTTCACGCAGGGGAAGGTTACTTAGCGCGCGCGTGCGCGGAAGATGTTACCACAATGCCCTATGCGTCGCGCAGGCCTTCTGGGGCGAGATTATTTAGCTTTGATGTAATATCAGCATTTGGACACAGTAAGGTTATTGGCGTTACTACCTATCAAAAGTTTGCGGATTATCGTGCGACACTCACACCTGTGCTTTCAAGGTTAACGGATGCAGCAATGCTTGCACACTGTTTGCCCGTCTGCGGGGGTGTTGATTCTATATCTGAGATCGTCGAATTACCAAAGGTGTATCGGATTTTTTCGCGCCCGTTGCAAGATAATATGTCATATATTAGTGGTCTTGTTGCGATACTAGAATCAGCCCTAGACATGCATGGTGTTGCGCGCATTTTTGATAATGTACAGGATTCTATCAATTTTCAGGATCCTGTGGTCAGTGACCATTATTCAAAAAAAATATCGGCATTTTATCGCGAAGGTTCTCCGCAACAAAAAGATTTCATTGAAGAACACGCCGTGGAAATTTCACACAGAGGCATTGTCAATCTAGAGAAATTTAGACGTTTGCGTGGTCTTAGATTGAACGTAAACGAAGGATTCGATGTTGTTCTTCCGTTCATGCCAGGCATAGAGCGAATGTCAGTAATGGGAAACAGAATGAAGGGATTTTCTGTGGAAAATGTACCCCATGTGAAAGAACTTGTGTTCAATGGATGTGGGCGTTTACGTACAATAGATTTGAGTAGTCTAAGACATCTGGAATCTCTCTATATCGGTAATTGTCCCGAACTTGAATCATTGGATGTTGGTGAGAAATCATCGGTTTTGAATGCGCGGATTTATCAGTGTGGTGCCTTGAAAAGAATCAATAACTTAGAGAACATGGCGCGCCTTGAAAAACTCCAGGTTATAGATTGTAAAAGTTGTGACGAATTAACTCTTGGGTCTGTGAATGTTTCATTAAAGGAATTGCGGTTATTGTGGGTTGGGGCTAGTGAGGTTACAGATTTAGAAAAAGTACCCCACATTAACACCGTGAAATTTGTTCGTTGTGATGACTGTTTTATGAAGCAGCGTTCGGCCATATTGGATGCACGTGCTTATGAAGCTGAAGATGAAGCGTAACTGATATTTCTTTTTCCCGTTATTTGCCGCAGGGATTACCTGTGAGATCATCGGTAAGGTTACATCGGGACAAAACAAAAGAAAACTTGTGTCATGTGGGTGGATTCACTATAAAGCTAATGAAATTACACATATCAAATTACACATATTAAATTACACTGAGGTGACGCATGAATATTACAGTTATTGGAACGGGTTATGTTGGTCTTGTTTCGGGGACGTGTTTTGCTGAGTTTGGATTTAACGTTACATGTGTGGATAAAAACGCGGCCAAAATTGATGCCCTGAACAAGGGTGAAATTCCGATTTTTGAGCCAGGTCTTGCCGCAATGGTGGGTGAAAACGTGAAAGCAAAACGTTTGCATTTTACCACGGATACGGCTGCGGCTGTGGCGGATGCAACGGTTGTGTTTATTGCTGTTGGTACCCCCGCTAGGCGCGGTGATGGGCATGCGGATTTATCGTTTGTTTTTGCGGCTGTTGAGGAGATTATCCCCTTGGTATCTGCGCGCACGGTGCTGGTTACAAAATCAACTGTTCCGGTAGGGACGGGGGGGAAAATTCGTGCGCTCATCGATGCGAAGTTTCCTGATGCAGATATTGAGATTGCGTCTAATCCTGAGTTTTTACGTGAAGGAGCAGCAATCAGTGATTTCATGCGCCCAGATCGTGTGGTTGTTGGTGTGGAATCTGCCCACGGTGAAGCCGTGTTACGAAAGCTTTATCGTCCTCTGTTTTTGAATGAAACACCTCTTGTGGTGACGTCATTGGAATCATCCGAGATGATCAAATATGCGGCGAATGCATTTTTGGCAACCAAGATTGGCTTTATTAATCAAATCGCAAATTTATGTGAACAAGTCGATGCTGACGTGCAAACCGTTGCCCGAGGGATGGGGCTTGATAAACGCATAGGTAAATATTTTTTGAATGCGGGCCCGGGGTATGGCGGATCATGTTTCCCCAAGGATACACTTGCGCTCTTGCAAACGGCAAAAGATGTAGGCGTTGATATGAGTATTGTTGATAGTGTTGTGCGTGATAATGATGCGCGAAAAATCGCAATGGCCACACGGGTGATTGATGCCTGTGGGGGGGATGTAACAGGCAAAAAAATCGGTGTGCTTGGTGTCACGTTTAAGCCCAACACCGATGATATGCGTGACAGCCCAAGTCTGGTGATTGTGCCTGAATTGGTGGCGCGCGGGGCTAAAATTACGGTGTGCGATCCCCAGGGGATGAAAGAGGGACGTGATATGTTGCCTGATGTTGCGTGGGAAGATGACCCGTACCAGGTGGTGGATGGTGCCGATGCGGTGGTGCTCATTACCGAGTGGAACGAATTTCGTGCTTTGGATCTGGCAAAACTGAAGACGCTCATGAAAACACCCCTGTTGATTGATTTGCGCAATGTGTATCAGCCCGATGAGATGAAAAAAGTAGGTATGCGCTATGTTTCTATCGGACGGAGCGAAATCACATCATGAATCATTCCTTTGATCTAAGTATTTTGAAACCCTACGATATTCGGGGTGTGTACAATCATAACCTTAATGAGGCCGATGCCTACGCCGTGGGGCGATGTTTTGGAACAATTGTGCGCGATCGTGGTGATACGCGGGTATGTGTTGGGCGTGACGGACGTGAAAGCTCACCGTCGCTTGCGCAGCACCTGATTAAGGGGCTTACCGATTGTGGGTTAGATGTGCTGAACGTGGGTGTTGTTCCAACCCCGGCGGTATATTTTGCGGAACATCATTTAGATGCCGGTGGCGCGATTATGATCACGGCGTCACATAATCCGGCTGATCATAATGGGTTTAAAATGACCGTGGGGCGGCGTTCGTTCTATGGGGAAGATATTCAGCAGTTTGCGACTCTTGCAAAAACAGGAATTTTTGCAAAGGGTGATGGTACTGAGATTCAAACGCCTATTTTTGCAAGCTATGTGGAAACCCTGCGGACAAAGTTTCTCAAGCGCTATGCGGATGCGCCAGGTCTGAACGTCGTTTGGGATTGCGGGAATGGGGCAACAGGGGACGTGGTGGTAGCATTAGCGCGCATGTTGCCGGGGACGCATACCGTTTTGAATGAAAAAATTGATGGGACATTTCCCGCCCATCATCCTGATCCGGTTCGCCCGGAAAACATGAAACAGTTGCAAGCCGAAGTGCTGCGCGCACATGCTGATCTTGGAATTGCGTTTGATGGTGATGGTGATCGCATTGGGGTTGTCGATAACAAGGGTCGCATGATGTTTGGCGATCAGTTGGTTCAGTTCCTCGCGATGGAGATTTTGCGTGAACATCCGGGTGCGAGCATCATTGCGGATGTGAAAGCAAGTCAGACATGTTTTGATGCGATTGAAGCACTCGGGGGCAAGGCACACATGTGTCGCACCGGGCATGCGTTTGTGAAACAACGCATTCGCGAAACGGGCGCTATGTTTGCTGGTGAAATGAGTGGTCACATGTTTTATGCCGACGATTACTAT
>CAYGTJ010000085.1:0-5314 GCA_964352755.1 uncultured Alphaproteobacteria bacterium | reverse complement strand
TGATACGACTGATTTTGCGTGTTGATGACTGCACATCAAAAGAAAGAAGTACGATCAAGAGAACCTTAATTCCCACCTTAACCTCCGCAGTTATAGCCGCGGTCACCTTCATTTTTTGCATCTGAGATTTCACGTTAATGTATGCAGATATAACCCCAAGAACCATACCTCAAACAGCGTACAAAACACCAACCCGGAAGATTTATTTTAGTGCATCAAGATGAGAAATATACGCGCGTGCAAGCACCAAACGATCGGCCGTTGAAAGCTCAATCAATCCTTCTCGTCCACCCCTGTCATTCACATGCCATTCCTCAAGATTTTTCACTGAATGTGCGCCCATACAAAACGCACCTACCTTGTCAAAAAGCTCAAGCATCGCATGCGAAAGCAAAGAATTCTCAGCCATGGACATTGCCGCCTCAGGAATTAACGCCTGAACGATGTGTTGCAATCCGGGCGATTGTATAATTTGCAACATACGTGTGGATGTCTTCACCTCACCCTTCATAATAAAACGCTGATGAATCATCAACCCGTAATAAATCATGAGGGCGTTTATATCGTTTACACCCACATTATGACTAAGATTTAACCGATAACGCTCATGAAAATCATCGATGGAGCACGCATGATGTTCATTGCGTTTTTTGAGTACGTACAAACATGCAACCTGCACAACTGTTGAATAATTAAGATCCTCAATTAAATCTTTATTTTCATCCTCGTGTTGCAACATTCCCCAGCTGAGCAAACAATCATGCAAGGGCGCACCTGATTCCTTCAGCAATAATACCAAAAAGCCAAGACCCATCGTATTAATCAAGGTATTAATCACACCGGTTAACACAATGTTTCCTGCCAACGGATGGGCAGCAATCCCCTTGGCATATGTTTTACGCAAACGCGGCGGAAAATAACGTTCTAAAAATCCAACGAACGGCGTGTGATCAAAACCCTTTTCCAAGAGATGGTTAATCCATAGGTTTTTTGCATGAGCAACAATCAACGACAACTCCGGACGGGTAATCGTTGCCAGTGAGAAATCATTGGCAAGCTCCCGCCCTGATTGAATCAGTTTCTTACTTTCTAAATGATCAATCAATAATTGCACACGCGACGAATGCAACGTAACCTCACGCTCTGTTCGTGACAGCAAACGATTCTGCTCGTGGTTGTTTTTTAACACGAGAGAGACCACGTCATCCGTCATTTTGGCAAGCAACGCATTGCGCTGCTTGAGGGTGATTTTCCCCGACCTCACTTCGTGACCAAGCAAGATTTTGATGTTCACCTCATAATCTGAACAGTTCACCCCTGCAGAGTTATCGATCGAGTCTGTATTAAGAACACCCCCACACCGGGCAAACTCAATGCGTCCTTGTTGCGTAATCCCAAGATTTGCACCCTCGCCAATAACCTTACACCGCAATTCTTTTGCAAAAACGCGCACCGCATTATTAGCAGAATCCTTCACCGCGTCAGGCGTTTCAAAACCTGCACAAACGAATGTCCCAATACCCCCAAACCACAGTAATTCAACCTCAGCCTGCAAAATATATTTCACAAGTACATCCGCAGAAATTTCCGCCGGTGCATCTGTAATATTTAATGCACGCACCATTTGTGGTGTTAATTTAATTCGCTTTGACGCGCGGCTAAAAACACCGCCACCCGCTGAAATGAGTTTTGTATTATACTCTTCCCAGGATGATTGTCCCTTAGCAAACAACCGCTGACGCTCGTGAAAAGAAACCTCAGGATTAGGATCTGGATCGATAAAAATATGGCGATGATCAAACGCACCAATCAACGCAATTTTTCGCGATAACAGCATCCCATTTCCAAAAACATCACCGGACATATCACCAATGCCCACGACCCGGAATACATCTTTTTCGACATCTATCCCGCGTTTTTGCAAATGATGTGCCACCGAAACCCACGCACCCTTGGCCGTAATGCCCAGTTTTTTATGATCATACCCATGGGCACCCCCGGAGGCAAAGGCATCCCCCAACCAATAATCTTCAGATAACGCCACCTCATTGGCATAATCGGAAAACGTGGCGGTTCCTTTATCGGCGGCCACCACCAAATATGAATCCACAGAATCAAGACAAACAATATCACACGGTGGCACTGATTGTGATTTGACAATATTATCTGTAAGACCAATTAATCCGCGAATAAATTTTTTGTAACACGCCACTGCATGCGTTCGGTAGGCATCAAAATCTGCGAAACTTTTAACCTGCCGGCGCACGTAAAAACCACCCTTTGACCCCACGGGGACAATCACACTGTTTTTAACAACCTGCGCCTTTAGCAACCCGTACACTTCTGTTCGGTAATCTTCGCTGCGGTCTGACCACCGTATTCCCCCGCGCGCAACTTTACCCCCGCGCAAGTGAACACCTTCATACCCATCACCATAAACAAAAATTTCACAAAATGGCCGGGGCTCACTCAAGAAAGGAAGCGTGTGACTCATGACCTTTAGCGCAATGTGTTGACCTGCACTCGTTTGGTAGTAATCTTTATAAAAATTTGTGCGTACTGTTGCCATCACCACATGACCAAGTCCACGCAACCACCGCTCAGCCTCATGATCCATCAACGCATCAAGATCAGCACATATCTCATCGTTTTTCTTCGAGCTCAAACGAATACGTGCCTGAATAGACATTGACTCAGCCCCATTGTGGCGCACATGAAAAAGATGCAGTATCTTCCCAATCAACGAACCGTACGTTGTAAATATCCGTGTCAAACTGCTTAACGAATAGGCGAAACCAAGCTGTTTTAGATACTGCAAAAAACACTTCATCAACAGGCATTCACGCCACGTCACATTCACACTCAACAGCGCAAGATTTGCAACACTATCATCAAGTCGCCCTGACCATCTACGTTCTAATGCCTCCGTCAGATTCGCAATGACATCGTTTCCCACGGCACACGTATCATACGCACACGTTGCCAACAAATGATGTACCCACAAATTCTGATGCAAGGACGTTTCGATGCGATAGGCACTCTCACTCGACACCCGCAAACCAAAATTTGTCAGATTTGAGATAATCTCAGTCAACGATAAATCTGCATTCAGGGTGTATATTTTGATTCCCCAGCGTCCGGCGTCTTCCCGCCACACATTCACACGGGTATGATTATGCGCACATACATCAACGATAAAACGCAAATCACACACACCCGTCTCCGGGGAATTAACCTCTTCATACGCCCGGGAAAATCCATTCGGTAAAATCGCACGATACGCATCATTAAGTGTCTCATCCTGGGAAAGCAACGCATCAATTTTATCCTGCCACATCTTCAGGTGATCAAGAATGTGCGCACGTACTTTCTGCGGAGAAACTGTTTCTGATGCCACCCGATAGTGCACAAACGCAAGTGCATACCGATCGACGGCCGCGTTGATTAATTCCGTGGGCTTTTTAAGCGTATCTTCAATTCGTTTGCGCAGTGTATCAAACACCCGTGTATCAAAGTTTTGCTGAGGCATCATCGCCAATAGATTGGTATAACGCCCAAAGGAATCATGCGTGATAATCAACCCAAAATTCCTATTATTTTTGGCTGCCATCACCCCTTCACCAATGCGCGTTAATGTCTTTATATTGCTTTGAAAAATTTCATCCCGGGGTAAACTATCATACATATGATGCAACCATTTTCCATCATGCCATCCCTCACCTAAGCCAAGGCGTGAAATGACCGTAGAAATGTTCTCTGAAATATAGGGAATATAACGCGTTCCCACGGTATACGCCGGCGACGTATAGAGCCCAACAAGCACAAAATAGTCATGGGGCTGATTCACTGATTTTTTTAAGGGGATAAAAATCATATCCATAGGAACATATCGATGCAGCGGTGATTTTAGCGATGATTTACAAAAGATAATCTCACGACTATTACCGAGAACTTCCTTGCGCTTTTTCTGTGTAACGCCTGCTAACAACTCAGATGGTGCATAGGTATCATCATCCAGAATACCTGCCGGATTCTTCCATGTGGAAACCTTCATATCGGTATAGGCGCAGCCAAAAAAGCTAAAGTGTGTATCACGCAACCACGCAAGATAAGCCTTTCCATGGGCGTGAACGGGCGCAACCTCAGCCATCACCGCAGTAATATGTGTCCAATTTGCGTTTGTTTTTTCAAGGAGTTTGAACCGTTGTTTGAGCGCTTTATGCACACCCAAACATCCCGATGATCGTTGGCGTTCGTTACTCTGTTCCTTGGCCATAACCACAACCGCGAGAACCTCTGTGGTGAACCCTTTACCCGATGCCTTGGGGGTATAGGGGGTGATCGTTTGGAGGCCACCTTTGCTCGTGCGAGTTACCGAAAATCGCTGATACGAAAACACAACGGGTGTACATGCACATTCCTTCATCACTACCTGAATTGTGCTAATCAAAAACGCAAGATCCGCCGCCACAACGCTGATGATTCGATGAATTCCTTGGGGTTTTTCAGAAATGTTTATGGCGTTGCATGGGCGCTTTTTCGTAAAAAGAGTATCGATGTCGCAGCACATCTCCACACCAGCAAAACCATCAATATTCGGCATTGATGCCAATAGTTCTTTCGTAAATTTTGCCACTTTTTTTACCCTAAGTATCCACTCCCATTTGCATACACTAACACACTTTTCATTCCTCAAGTAAGCCATGCACTTAAAGTTTGTGAAAAATCCAAGACAATATTTACAGAAGCTTAATCAAGATTTCGTACACTTATTTCATCCACATCCACACGAGGTAATGTCATGAAAAAATATTCACACAAATTCGCACTTGTAAGTCTAGTTCTGGGCGCAACATTTACGTCATCCACGTTTGCAAGCCATGAAATCCACACCAGAGAAAACCCCTTACATACTATCGAGGAGCTCCGACCACAGTCAGCTCCGCGCACGTTACCTATTGCACCGGAAGTTCGTATTGATGCCCCTGGTGGCCCTGGTTGCTGTTTTAGCATACGTAGATTTTTTGGCTGGACAGCCGACATGGTTGAGGACGCAGGCGAATACGCACGCACGGCCGGGCACGTTTTTGGTGATATCATCGGTCACCTTGATGTCTTCGTCAAGGTGACCGAGGCACTCCCTAAAGGAACGCTTTCAGATGATATCAAAAAACAACTCGGCGTTGCCCGCACCCATGCGGAGGGTATTCGTGCCGGTGCCGAAATCATAGGTAGTAAGGCCGAATCCACTCAAACTGCACTTGATGCGCTGAGCCAAACACAAAACGGACTTACCGGATTGAAAAAAGCAATA
>CAYGTJ010000084.1:0-5322 GCA_964352755.1 uncultured Alphaproteobacteria bacterium | reverse complement strand
CCACTATTGATCCCCATCAGAAAGACACAGACAACCTGACGGCGGGTGTAAACACCTAAAATATTTAGCAAGAAAGCCAAGAAAAATGATCCTTTTCGTATCTATTATTTATCAGATTTTCCGTGTAACTGCAATCATATCACGTTTCAAAACCCAACCAATGAGCGCCACAGCGATTTGCGATAAATGCCATCAATCCAGTGAGGATTCACTTTTTTCAACAACCCACGTGCCGCTTTATAATGCGGACAAAATGTCCCCACAAGATCCCAAAAATCACGGCTATGATTCATGTGCACCAGATGGCACAACTCGTGAATCATCACATATTCCCGCAACTGCCTATCCATCCGAATAAGTTGCCAGTTCAGGTTAACATTTCCTTGGGATGTGCAACTCCCCCACCGCGTTTTTGCGTGGCGAATACTCAAGCGATTAAACGGCAGATTCATCTGATGCGAGAGTTCGCGAATTTCTGTTGCCAGTGTTTTTTGTGCCTGGCGCCGCATAAATGCAATGATAGAATCCTGTATTGCCCACCGATTATGGGACGCATGCAGAATCTCGACGATGTCATTTGCACAACTAATGATCGGTTTTTCATGCGCCAATGGTGACTGTCCCAAGACAACCGTATACACCTTTCCCATAAACACCAACGTGTCACCTGACTGTTTTATTGGCTGATTTATTAGCGAGAGATATTCCAAATGCAACGATTCCATTGAATACAGGTAAATTATTCTCTATATATACATGGCGAATCACAAGAATCAAAATGGATTTAGGACTAACAAAGGGATCACGTGTTGTTGTTGCGATGTCTGGCGGCGTGGATAGCTCTGTCACAGCGGCACTTTTACACGAAGCTGGTTACGACGTTGTCGGTCTCACGATGCAGCTATACGACAATGGCGCAATCGCAGGGAAGAAGGGCGCATGCTGTGCAGGTCAAGACATTTACGATGCCCGCCAGGTGGCCGACCGCCTAGGGTTTGCGCACTATGTTCTTGATTATGAGAGTGTATTTAAACAGGCCGTAATGGATGATTTTGCTGATACGTATCTTGCAGGCTACACGCCGATTCCCTGTGTGCGTTGCAATCAAAAAGTGAAATTTCAAGATCTTCTTCACATGTCAAAAGAACTGGGCGGGCTTGCTATGGCAACTGGTCACTATGTGAAGCGTGTGGAAACCCCAGAAGGGAGTGAACTACACCGCGCCAATGATTGTGCCCGAGATCAAAGTTATTTCCTGTTTGCAACGACCCAAGAACAGCTCGACTACGTCCGCTTTCCTCTGGGCGGCATGCCTAAAACTGAGGTGCGCAAACATGCTGAACGGTTTGGATTGGAGGTCGCCAATAAACCCGACAGCCAAGACATTTGTTTTGTCCCCAACGGAGACTACGCAAAAATCGTGGTGAACATGCGCCCTGAGGCAAAAAAACCAGGCGACATTGTGCACGAGGACGGACGCATTCTTGGCCAACACAAGGGCATCGTTCATTTCACCGTTGGCCAACGAAGAGGCCTCGGCGTCACGGTGGGTGAACCCCTTTACGTGACAAAGGTTGATGCAGAATCCAACAGCGTCATCGTGGGGCCCAAAGAATCCCTTGCCACCACGCATGTTTACCTGAAAGAGTTTAATAATTTGGGCAACATCACCCCAGGTGCGGAACATGATGTATCTGTAAAAATTCGCTCTACTCAAGAACCCTTTTCCGCCAAACTTACCGTTGATGAGAATGCGTGTGCATGCGTCACCTTAAGCATTCCCGAATATGGTGTTTCCCCGGGACAGGCCTGTGTTGTATATGCCAATGATCGCGTACTCGGGGGCGGGTGGATATCCCATACAGGCTAGCCAACCACCATGAAATTTCAACATGAGATATTAAATTTTCATGGTGTTTTGGTGTGAAAGCTTCCCTTGCAAAATTCTGTAAGAGGGAAAACGTGAATATTATCCTGTAGGGCATAGGTGCGATTTCCTGGATAAATCACGTAAATTTTATCAAGATTCAGATCTTCCATCGCTATGTTCATTGATGGCGTCATTCGTGGTGCGTCTGAAAGTTTAAATTCAAATCCGATTTTTTTCCCCTCATGAATAATCAGCAAATCTAACTCTGCCTTGTTATGTGATGCCCAAAAATAGCAATTATGCCCGTCATCTCCATAAAACTTTATGATTTCTTCCAGGGCAAATCCCTCCCAAGATGCACCGGCTTTGGGATGTGTTGTAATATCGTGGAAAGATTTAATCCCTTGCACATAATGCAAGAGACCACTATCACGGTAATAAATTTTAGGACTTTTAACCTGGCGTTTTTTGATATTTTCAAACCACGGCTGGAGTTGGCGAATCATAAAACTCCCACTTAGATAGGATAAATACCGGGTAATTGTTGGCTGACTAACACGCAGGGCAGATGCAAGCTCAGATGCATTTAATGTCTGGCCATGGTAATGCGCAAGCATAAACCAAAGTTTGCGCAAAACCCCTGTATCAAACGACACCCCTAATGCCCCGAGATCCTGCTCAACGTATGTGCGCATATACCCCTCACGCCATTTAAAGCTATTTTCTGGAGACATCAAATAGCTTTTAGGAAATCCCCCTTGCGTCCATAATTTTTTCCAATCATCAACCTCATTAAGAAAAAAAGGAGTGACTTCAATGTAAGAAATGCGCCCTGCTAGACTCTCTGATGATTGATGAATAAGATCTTTTGCCGCACTCCCAAGAATTAAAATACGCTGAGGAAGATCCAGATCATGCAAATAGCGTAGATACGAAAACAATTCGGGTCTTCGTTGAATTTCATCAATAACAATTAACCCCTCAAGCGAAGAAAGAGCAAGATCAGGTGTTTCAAGCGCAAGTAAATCTGAGGGTTTTTCAAGGTCAAAATACCCTGGGTCAGAAAGATCTTTATGCGCTTCTTTCCACAATGTCCGTGCGAGTGTCGTCTTCCCACACTGGCGTGGGCCCAACAAACAAACGATACGATTCACCTCAAATGCAGCGCGAACTTGTTCAAGCACATGAAAACGATCAACATGGGTCATAGGGAATTATCTTATTAAACTATTTTATTTTACCATGAAATTTCAACATGAGATATTAAATTTTCATGGTGTTTTGAGGAAGAGCTAAACAAAAAGCCGTGAGTTTCCTCACGGCTTTCGTCAAGGCAACCTCCCTAAAATAAACTGTGGTGCCTTTATTATCTAAAAATTAACATAAATTATTATGATCTGTAAGCACTCTTTTTTTGCCTTAGGTCTGTTGTGCCATTTTTCGTTCATTCCAGACAATTAACAAACCACTTGAAATAACGAGAACCGCCCCCAAAACCAATGAAACCGTTAGGTTGCGACCGAACAGAACGGCATCGAACACCAATCCCCAGACCACCCCCGTATAGATCACGGGGGAAACAGTGACGGCACGGGCGTGCGCATACGCCATACTGACACAAATTTGACCAATACCCCCAACAACACCAACAGATGCAAGTTTTGCAAATTGTAACCACGTAAATCCATCCCAACGCAAGGCGATGAGATCCACAAATTCGTGTGGCAAATACGGCGCCAGTCCATACAAAACAAGCACGTAGCAACTGCCAAAAACCATCAGATAAAAAGCAACTTTATACCCTGAGTTTTTCTGTCCCAAAATCCGTAAATTAACCAAGGTAATTGCATCAACAAAGGCAAAACTTAATGCCGTCGCGACACCGTACATATTGACACTTCCCGCCCCTGGCTGGGCAACGCCAATGATTCCGACAAACCCGAGAAAAACCGCAATTCCTGAGATAAATGTAATGCGCTCACCAAGCACAAATGGCGCCATCAACGTGGCAAAAATAATGGACGTAAAACACAATGTCTGTGCCTCCGCAAACGGAAGGATCTCAAAGGATTTAAAGATCAAGAGTATAGCTACAAAATTACCAAAACCAACCACCATCAGACGCCGCAATGACGGCGTACAAAACATGTTCGTCCGCTGGGTTTGACGCAGCATAAACAGCGCAGGAAAAATGGCAAAAAACATCCGAAAAAATGTAATCTGCGGCACGGAAAACATATCCTGAGACGCAAGATCTTTCACAACGAGATTGATCGATGAGTATAAGAATATCCCCACAATCATAAAAGCGATCCCCTTGAGTGATCGTGTAAATTCATTATTCATTTGGTGGTTTCCTTTGTTTTTCATTTTGATAAAAAAATTAACTGAGCCCGCGTATATTCGTTGCAAACGATTCAATGCGCATTTGGTGCGTACTTGCAAAAAGAGCACTTCCCACAACTACATCGCGCACATGGTGAGCACGAAGTGTTCCAATCGTTTCCTTATTCACTCCGCCATCAACAATGAGACGAAACCCTGGTTTCATCGTCCCGTGAGACCCTAAACACGCAGCCATTGCTTCATCGATTTTGGGCAATACTTCAGGCATAAACTCCTGACCACAAAAACCAGGATTAACCGTCATAATCAGAAGTGAATCAAGACGTTCAATATATACCTCAAGCATCGCAAAGGGTGTGTCGGGGTTAATCGCAAGCCCAAACCCAAGACCCAATTCATGCGCATGCGCCATCGCAGAATCGACATCCCGTACATTTTCAATATGCACAAAAACATGTGAGATCCCGTTTTTTGCACACGCCTCAAAATGGGCAACAGGATTATTCACCATCAGATGTGCCTCAAATGGTTTTGACGTCCACGCCTTTAATGATCGAACAACACCCGCACCAAATGTAAAATTAGGCACAAAATGATTGTCCATAATATCCATATGATACCCGGCCACCTGGGGGAATGTGTCTAAAATAGCAATTGTTTTTCCTAGGCGGCTAAAATCTGCGGCCATCAGGGATGGATATATCTTCATGAAAAGAGATTCCCTCTTATTTTTTTAATAGAACATCCGCAGGTATTTGCTTCACCACCTCCGTCATAGGGCTTGGAATACCCCACAACCAAAGAAAAATAGTGCCGCCTAAAAAGAGTGCAAATAGAATAGTCCACATAGTGCGCATACGAAAATACCTTGAATGAAATTAGTTTCGTGGTAGAAGATACATAACTTATATCTATCAAACTGTGAGTGGCGGGTAAATAGAACTATATGAAATTTGTTTTTCGACCGAATCAATCAATCGTTCTTGTAGGAATGATGGGTGTGGGCAAAACCAGTATTGGCCGACGCATTTCAAAGAAACTAAGTATTCCTTTTTATGATTCCGATCAAGAGGTTGAGCTTGCTGCTGGGTGTACGATTTCTGATA
>CAYGTJ010000083.1:0-5426 GCA_964352755.1 uncultured Alphaproteobacteria bacterium | reverse complement strand
TTGATATATTTTTTCATCGGCTCCTCCCTACGGGGGTGGGGCTTGCCGTTTATTTCTATTTGGTTCAGCCTGGGGTGTTTATTCTTGAGTGGGCTGCCGATTTTTCAAAACAACCGATGTACGTGAAATTAGCCACGGCAGGGGGTATTTACACGATAAGCCTTATTACTCATATGATTTCGATGCGCAGAAAAAACCTCAGATAACCTTAGTTAATGATGGTTGTACTAACAAAATCTACGCAAAGATAGCTCTTTACGTTCCTGAGATTCGCCGGCTCGTCACCGCCATCGGTGACTGAATAGTGGGTTATTGTGTTAACTTATGAATTGAGTCGTGTGAATAATTGTTTCCATAAATTTGGCTTCGCCAACGAATGGCCAACTAAAGAGTAGAGTCAAAATTTGTCTCATTGTAGAAATCCATATACTAACTTTATCAGCATATGTGCAAAGGAAGATTTGTCAATAAATTTATCTAATAGTAATTTTTTATCTTAATCATCCTATCCTTAAAGTAATTATATATAATTTCTAGATTCTTATTCTTCTCTGATAAGCTGTTTGTAATAAAATATATACTTTTTGCTTCATTTTCCTCACCAGGAAGAACTTGTTTTAAATTATTATTCTTTAATAATGCGAGATGCAGTTTTGTACAGCTTGCAATTCCAAGTCCGGCAAGAAGAGCTTCAACCTTTCCATTGTTTGAACTAAATTCTAAATGAGATTCACGAAAGTACTTGCTGTCGTTAATTCCTTTCGTGAGAATCCAATTAACGTTGCGATGTCGCGCATATTTCTTTGCGTTTATTGTAAGTAGTTTATGCTTAGCAAGATCGTCCAGGCATTTAGGTTCTCCGTGCTTAGCAATGTACTCTTCGGAGGCATACATCTGCTCTGTTTCACTCATGAGTAGTTCTTGCTTCAATTCTTCTTGTTCTGGGATATATGGCCCAATAATAACATCAGTATCTAGAACGTCCATTACATCATATGTTTCTTCAATTGCTATATCAATATTAGGGTGCTGCTCTTCAAATCCTACGAGTAAATTTGGTAAGAGTAGGTTTGCAAGAGAAGGTGTGCTAAGAATGCGTACTTTTTTGCACCCTTCCTTTGCAACAACGTGGGCTTCTTTAAGGGCGGCATCACCGATGTGTAGGATTTTTTTACAGGCCTCAATGTAGACCAGCCCTTCAGGTGTGGGGCGGAGTTCATGATACCCGCGATCAAAAATCATGATACCTGAACGTTCTTCGGCCATTTGAATACGACGTGACATGGCGGACTGGGTCAGGTTTATTTTGTCCCCCGCACGAGAAATACCCCCGTATAAATACACATAATACACAGCCTTTGCCGTATCATAATCAAAGAAATTGTTCATATACCATACCTCTATAGTAATTATTAGTTAATTAACTAATGGGTATATAATGTCACTATGTGAAAAACGCAACTAAAATATGAATAAAAGTACATGCAATTATTCGATTATGAAAATCGAATCTATAAAATATATCCGAATATACCCGATGAAGTGGCGTAAAATATCACTTTCTATTAGTTGTCTAATCTGATAAGTTCCTGTTTCGTTGTTTTTTTTTTATGCAACCACAAAAAGTTCCCCAGGAATCGCCCCACCATTCGCACAGATTGCGCCCGACCGTATATATTATCAGTGCGATTAGTATGCTCGTGAATACGTCCGCAAGCATTATGTTTAGTGCTATGCCAACGTATTTGGTCAATGTCTTGCAGGTGAGTCCTGCAGCACTTGGTCATATTGAGGGCGGACTTGAGTTGGTGGCGTATTTGCTGCGCGTATTTTCAGGTGTTGTTAGTGATATTTTCCGCAAACGTAAGGTTTTGTTGGTAATTGCGCTGTTTTTTATTGCAAGTTCCCGACCGTTGTTGGCCTTTTTCCCGATCCTCGGTGTTGTAATTTTTGCACGAATTCTTGATCGCCTTGGAAACGGATTGCAGGCATCCCCACGGGAAGCCCTCATTAGTGATTACACGAATAAAGTCACAAAGGGCGCAGCATATGGATTGCGCAATTCCTTAGGTATGGCGGGATCAATGGGCGGTGCAGCACTTTTGTGGTGGTTGATGCATGCGACAAATAACGATTATGGCATTGTGTTTACGGTTGCTATTTTTCCGCCACTCGTTGCGCTTTTGTTACTTGTGTTTTTTGTTTTTGATAAACCGTTTGCACCAAAACCAAAAGACACATCGCGTGCGCAAAAGACCCCTAAGGCGGGGTCAAAGGCCGCCAAAGCTTCCGAAGTCAACGAAAGTAGTCATTTCTCTTTACGTGAAATTGGTAATATGCCGCGTGTGTATTGGCTGATTCTGGGCGTCGGTGCCTTTTATTGCTTGGCAAATCCGGCTGGTGCGTTCTTAGTGTTACACGCACAAGCAAAGGGATTGCCTGAATGTGATGCGGCCACAATCATGATGATGCAAAATATTTTGGCAGCATTGATTAGTTATCCCATTGGTCGTTTGTCAGATCGCATCAATCGCATACATATGCTTATTTTGTGTTCGATCCTCATGATCATTGCGAATGTTTTTATGATTTCAGCGAATAGCATTTTTGATGTCTATGTGGGGGTTGCGTTTTGGGGGTTACAGTTTGGCTTGAATCAGAGCCTCCTGTTCGCTGAGATCGCAAGTATTGTGCCCAAAGGGCTTCGGGGAACGGGCTTTGGCGTATTTTATTTAGTGGCCGCGGCGTTCTTATACACGAGCAATGCAACAGCAGGATATGTTCTCGAGCATTACACGAGTGCTCATATTTTTTATGTCACAGGTTTTTGGGCATGCATGGGATTAGGGCTTCTCATTTATATGAAACGCGCTAAAATGCGCTCATAAAAAATATGAGGCAGATTGCATGCTAACGACAGATGTTGTGATTATTGGTACGGGCCCTGTGGGACTTTTTACTATTTTTGAATGCGGAATGATGGGGCTTAGTTGCCATGCTGTGGACGCGCTTGATAGCATTGGTGGTCAGTGCCGGGCGCTTTATCCGGAAAAACCGATTTATGATATTCCGGCACACCCAAACATTTGTGGTGGTGATCTCATTGATAATCTCGAGGCACAGGCAGCCCCCTTTAATCCGGTTTATCATTTGAATCAACGGGTTGAAGAGCTTGAAAAAGTCGATGAAAACCATTGGCGGATCAGGACATCAACGGGCACAGAAATCAAAGCCAAAGCCATCATTATTGCCGCAGGTGTCGGTGCCTTTGGCCCTAATCGCCCCCCCATTGCGGGAATTGAGCCCTATGAAGGTACATCTGTTTTCTACTATGTAAAGAACCGCAGCCAATTTGATGGAAAACGTATCGTTATTGCGGGTGGGGGTGATTCAGCCGTTGATTGGGCGATTACTCTTGCGGATTCAGCGGCACACATCTACATGGTTCACCGACGGGAAAAATTCCGGGCGGCACCTGATTCGGTTGCAACAATGAAAAAATTGGTGGCCGATGGGAAAATCGAACTCATCACCCCGTACCAGCTTAGTAAACTTGAGGGCGTTGATGGGAATCTCAGCGCGGTTGAGGTAAGTGATCTCGATGGAAACACACAAACACTTAATGCGGATGTGTTATTGGCTTTCTTCGGATTATCCATGAATCTTGGGCCCATTGCCCAGTGGGGGTTGAACCTTGAAAATAAGCATATCACCGTTGATCCCCTTACGATGAAAACCAATGCGCCGGGAATATATGCCGTTGGTGATGTGGCAGATTACCCGCATAAACTCAAACTTATTCTGACAGGATTTAGTGAGGCCGCCCAGGCCGCCCATCAGATTCGAGCGCAGATCCACCCTGATAAGGTTTTTCACTTTGAGTACTCAACAACCCAAGGTGTACCAGGTGAAATGGCACAAAAGTCAGATGATAAGTCATCAGATAAGTCGTCTTTAGATAAATCCTAAGCGTCGCGTGGCTTAAATAACCAGACGACGATCTAAGGGGCGCGATAAGTAGCAATATTTTCGTTGATTTTAAAGGAAAACATACGCGGCACCACCCGCAGAAGCGGTGAGTGCAGCCCATAGCATGAGTCGGCGAATAATTTCAGCCCTTCCACGCGAGTTATCGTTCTGCGCAGATTTCCACTCGGTAGCTTCTCCTGGTTTGAGGATCACAAGCTTATAGGGTTCTCTTTTTCGGGCATTTTCCATTTTTTTTTATGGTCCTCCTTGTTGTTGAAGGTAGTTTCTTTTTATTGGGCCGGTATAGAGTTGCCGCGGCCGACTGATTTTATTCGTGCCATTTGCCATTTCTAGCCAATGGGATGCCCAGCCAACCGTTCGTGCTACAGCAAAGAGCACAGTGAACATTTGCAAGGGCATACCTATAGCTTTTAAGATTATTCCAGAGTAAAAGTCAACGTTTGGAAACAGTTTTCTTTCAATAAAGTAGTTATCACTGCGTGCTTGGGTTTCGAGTTCCCGTGCAATCTCAAATATTGGGTCGTTCTCTTTTTCTAATTCTTTAATAACTTTTAAGTAATCATCACGTAAAACCATTGCCCGGGGATCGTAGTTCTTGTACACACGATGTCCAAATCCCATTAACCGAAAGGGATCGTTTTTGTCTTTGGCTTTGGCAAGATAGTGCGGGATATTCTTAACAGACCCAATTTCTGTGAGCATACGAATGACGGCTTCATTTGCGCCCCCATGAGCCGGCCCCCATAAACATGCAATTCCTGCGGCAATGCACCCAAAAGGATTTGCCTGGCTCGATGCCGCAAGGCGTACCGTTGATGTTGATGCATTTTGCTCATGATCGGCATGGAGAATCAAAATTTTATCAAGAGCCCGCACCACAACCGGTGAAACGTCGTAATTCTGGGTGGGCTGGGCAAACATCATGTGCAGAAAATTTTCGGCATACGACAGGGAATTTTGGGGATAATTAAACCGCCACCCCATCGAATAACGATACGCCATCGCCGCAAGTGTCGGCATTTTTGCCACCAAACGATAGCACGCATCAATGCGGCTTTCAGGATTATTCATGCTAATAGCTTTGTGATAAAAAGCAGACAGCGCCCCCACAACACCGATCATAATAGCCATGGGATGGGCATCATGATGAAACCCATCATAAAACTTGACGAGTTTTTCATGCACCATTGTGTGGGTGTTGATGGCTGAAACAAACGTATCAAGTTCATTCGCCGTCGGCAGTTCCCCATGCAGGAGTAGGTGGCTCGTTTCCAGAAAATTCGAGTGCTGGGCGAGTTCCTGAACCGGGTACCCGCGATACAACAGTTCGCCTTTTTCACCATCAATAACCGTAAGATAAGAAGCGCAACTTGCGGTTGAGGGATACCCAGGGTCGTACCCAAGCATTCCCGTTAGGCGATACTAAGCCTCTAGAT
>CAYGTJ010000082.1:0-5436 GCA_964352755.1 uncultured Alphaproteobacteria bacterium | reverse complement strand
CATCCGTGTATGGCAACCATGACGGCAAATGGGTTGATGAAGAAAGTCACTGCAAACCCACGTCGCAAAAAGGCCGTGATCGTTTGGCTGTTGAAGATTCCTACCGGCGTCTTTACCACAACAACGGCGTGCCAATTCATATTTTTCGCTCAAGTGGCATTTACGGACAAAACCGCAGTGTGTTTGATCGCTTGTGCGATCCGCAGTTTCGCCCTATTCATGCGCCTGATCATCTTTTTTCACGCATTCATGTGGAAGATATAGCCAACCTTATACACACATCAATGCATTTTCCAACGCCAGGAGAAACATTTAACCTCGGCGATCGTCAACCCGCCTCAAGTTATGAGGTCACCCAATTTGCCTGCACGTTGTTGGGGCGCACGCCTCCCCCCGTTATTTCCCTTAACGATGCAAACCTATCCCCACGAATGGTTGATTTCTATCGCGATAATAAACGGGTAAAGGCAGATAAGATTCTCAAAACCCTGAATGTAGACTTGATGTATCCCACGTATAAAGAAGGACTCACGGCAATTTACCGTAATTCCTGAAAAAATTGTTTGAGGAGGTGATTGGCCTCTTTTTCACACACGCCACCGATTACCTCGGGCTTATGGTGACATGTATCATGATCAAAAACCCGTGCCCCATGCTCAACACCCCCACTTTTAGGGTCATAGGCACCAAATATCACCTGCGCAACACGTGCATGGGCGATGGCTTGGGCACACATAGCGCATGGTTCCAGTGTCACATAGATTGAAGCATTGGATAAATACTTATCGCCGATTTCCCTCATTGCCGCTTGCAGCGCAAGCAACTCAGCATGGGCACATGCATTTTTCATCTCTTCTACACGATTGTACGCAGTGCCAATCACCCCGCCATTGCACACAACAACTGCCCCTACCGGCACTTCACCAGCGTCAGCTGCGCTTTGGGCTAATTCCAGGGCGCGTGTCATATATTCACGGATCATCAATATTTGTTCTGTATGCTCTACATAATAGGTAGGCATTTTATGCACAAAGCACAAGAGGATTAATGACGAAAAAAATCCGCACAGAAACTGATTCCCTGGGAAGTATTCACGTTCCAGCTGACAAGCTTTGGGGTGCCCAAACCCAGCGTGCTATCCATAATTTCGCTATTGGTAATGAAACATTTGATCCCCTGGTGATCCATACACTCGGTTATCAAAAACTTGCCGCTGTTCATGCAAATACACGTCTAAACCTTATACCAACAAATCTTGCTAAGGCGATTGAATCAGCCGCATTAGAAGTAGCCACAGGGAAACACGATTCACATTTCCCCCTCTCACCTTGGCAAACGGGATCGGGCACGCAAACGCACATGAATGCCAATGAAGTCATTGCCAATCGCGCCTGTCAGATCCTTAAGGCGCCTCTGGGCAACAAACATCCTGTTCACCCTAACGATCATGTGAATCTTGGGCAATCATCCAACGATACAATCCCAACAGTCATGCATGTGGCAACGGTGTGTCGCCTTACCACGCACACGCTTCCTGCATTGAAAACTCTGCAAAAAATACTTTCACGCACGGCCACGCGTTTCAATAAGCACCTAACCGTGGGGCGAACACATCTTCAAGATGCAACACCTGTGCGGGCAGGAATGCTGTTTGAAACCTACGCGCTTCAAATTAAAAGTGTTATTGCAAACCTTACGCTTCACGCAAAAACACTAACAATTCTGCCCCAAGGCGGCACAGCCGTTGGAAATGGCATTAACACACATCCTGAGTTTGCACGGACGTTTTGTACTGAGCTCTCAAAACTCATGGATATCAGGTTTACCCCCCTCAAACACCCTTCGCTTGCCATGGCCAGTCACGATGTATTTGTTGATCTGTCGGGAACCCTTAACACACTTGCGACTGTGTTAATAAAGATGGGGAACGATTTGCGGTTACTGGCGTCAGGGCCTCGCTGTGGCCTGAATGAGATTACCCTCCCGCAAATGGAACCAGGATCATCTATCATGCCGGGTAAGGTGAATCCAACCCAGATCGAGGCACTCACCCAGGTGGCGGCACATATTATGGGTCTCCACACTAGCATTTCTGTGGCCAACACCCATGGTCACCTGCATCTCAACGTGTTTAATCCGATGATTGTTCGTAACACCCTTGAGGCGCTCATGCTTATTGGGGATGCCGTGAATAGTTTTGCAACGCATTGTCTTCAGGGGATACAGCCTAATGGCGCGCAAATGAAGCAGCATCTTGAAAATTCACTGATGTTGGTGACCGCCCTTACCCCCCATATTGGGTATGATGCAGCGGCCACGATTGCCAAATCTGCACACGCACACGGCACCACATTACGCGTGGAAGCCATCGCATCAGGATTAATCACAGAGACAGAATACGATACATTCGTTGACCCCACAAAGATGATCTAACGTGTGAGTGTGTGTTTTTGTCAAATAATACTTTTTTAAAATAAGCTTCATAAACACTTGCAGCTTCAGAAAGTTGACATATTGTTGCAAATACTTAAAAAATATTGACATATAGGATAAATTTCGGCAATTTAATTTGTGCTTACGTTTTAAACGAAAATGGAAATGACCGATGAAACAATTACGAACCTTTCTTTTTATTATATTAAGCTTAGGCCTCATGTGTGTGGGCAATATAATTACTGCAAGTGACACGGATAGAGTGGAGTTGCTTGGAGGAGCAAGTGCTACCGCAGCATCTAGATCATACGGAGCTCTCTCTGGCGGGGTAACAATCACCTTTGGTGAAACAGGAGAGGAAGTCTGGAGTAAATTTCATGCCCCCGCAGCCCCCTTGGGAAAAGAAACATTTCTTTTTGCACATCGTCAGTATTCACGCTACCTACAATCAGATGGGAGTCTACACATTTCAAGTTTGCACCAAGTAACATTACGCGCTCTCCCCAAGTTTAAAGAATCATACGCCTTGGATAAAAATCCTGCCGCGGCATACTACATTGCACAGATATATAAATTAAGAGCTACCGACGCATCTTTAACTTGCATGGCTGCTACACCTTTTTGCACACCGTACCATCTGATTGGATCAGTTCTTTGTGGATGGTTTTATCCGCGGTTTTCTCCTACGTATAGGTGTGATGAGGATGCTTTAGAATATCTTCGCCTCGCTCATGAGGGATGCACAGATGAGGATATAACGCATAATTTAGAAGTTGATGTTAGAAGGTTTGAGGGTGAAACAGTCGGTCAAAAAAGACTTTTCCGAGGAATCGCAATCGCATCTGTTTTAGGTACAGCAGCAGCTTTTGTAGTTCCAATGATTCTACAAGATAATAGTGGAGATGAACCGGTGCCATCTCCTTCTCCGCAACCCTATGCAGAGTGTCCGTGTCCTCCAAATTGCTATACTTGGCCGAGTTGTCGTGATTCTTTTTGCCAGAACTTTTGCTATACTGGTGATACGTGCAAATGCCACTAGAGTGATGGCCGTGACAGCGTTTTTGTTGCTTCTCCCACACTCATACTTGATATGATTGAGCCGTTTAACTTCTGAAAATTAAGCCTATAGGTGACAGGGGGATACCTTGTCGTGAGAAAATAGTTTGCAATAACCACACCTTTCCCGTCGGAATCTTTACCGTTTGTTAAAGCTTGTATGTGCATCCTAAAAATGGATCATGAAGAGTTTTACAATGTTAACTTCATTCAATGCCTTGACGAATTTGATCTCATGGGTTCAGGAAGATGAACCATCTGTTCAAAAAACACCTGACAACACATTTCCTATCGATGCAAACGCGTATCCTGGTTTTAATGCCGATGACTTAAAACCATTGTGTTCAAAAGATTCCAGCGAGCAAATTATCTATGATTGCGAAGAATCCGACGCGCTACGCATTCAATTCACTTCTGTCAATGAACTCTTTGAGCGCAGCTGACGCCCGCGACTACCGTAAAATTCCGGTATACTCATCGCACACAAGCTATGCGAGGCTATCTAAAGAGAGAACAAAAACACACATGAAACGCACGAATCATATTATTGAAAAAGATTCGCGCCACACCGGGGAGCAGAAATGCTCCCCTTTTTTATAGGTAAATCAGGGAGAACCACATGAAAATTAATCACATATTAGGTATAGGATGTGCGTTACTATCCGTCATTGTCGCCTCCCCAGGGGACGAACATCATGGTGTGCCCGATGAATTCATCACGGGTGCTCGCGTGACCAAACCCATCCTTGCTGATTTATTTGAAACGGTTGCGCAAAATGCACGCGTTAAGCCCTCATCGCCCAGAGACCCCGTCGATCACGCCAACAAATGGATGCGTCCTTATATTCGCGCGAACAAACTACATAAAGAAAAAATGCGCAATACCCTAGCCACACATGTTTCTGCGCTGGTGAAAGCCGCCGAAACGGAAGATGCCCTACCGTGTGGTGGGACACGGATTGAGGCTCCAATCGCGGGATCACGTAAAGCAAAATCGATGAGAGCCCGGGCACGCACTCTTGGATCTGTTGATGAGCTTCATACTGAACCAACACTTATGCCGTTGACTGAGGCACTGCGCGCACGGGGGATATCAAAGAATGATGCCCATCGCAATGCCGCACGACTGCTACGGAATCTTGAACATTGCCGGACAGAAAAACAACGCACAACTGTTAGAGATGAAATACGCACCATCATCAGCACCAGCAGTGCTGCTGCCGTGGCTGAGGAAGCACTGATCCCTGGTGCGTCACCCTGCACATCGGCACGTGAGAAAAAAACGAAGGGGCGCACCTGTGACGGGCGCGATGGCACATCGCACGTAGGGTCAGTTTCAACGGGGCACCACCGCGGCAAATCTCGTAGGCGCTAGGGCTCTCTACGCTAGTATGCAGCGAATCTGCGGGTATAATTATGCAAGAGGCAGCAACAGAATTAATGATAACAGCACTATTTTCCCGGTGGTTTGGACTATTCACGGCATTTCTTATAAGCTGTGAATTATTCGCCTCATTCCCGGATCCGCACAGGGATACATTCCCTTATCCTACCGACGACACGTTTTCCCATATCTGGTCACCACAAGCACGAAACAGTGGGGTTGTTTCCAAAAGACAATATACCGACCTTAATCCTCCGCCATCAATGATGCCTGCACTCGTTGTTGAACCTGAGACCAAAAGGCTCCCAAGCCCCATCACGTTTAGGGTTAAAATACGACGTAAGAAAGCGGTAAAAACGGCTGTTCATGAAGAAAAATCTGTTCCTGCGGCCGCCGCAGCTGCCGCAGCGGAGGAATAACATGAGGACGATACGGGAGAGGAAAAAGCTACTACAGATACCAAAGGCAAAGATATAGGGACACTCAGGCGTGCGCGTAAAGCTGAAAACAAACGACGCTACAGGCGGAATTGCACCGGACGTGGGGGGCGCACATCTCTTCGG
>CAYGTJ010000081.1:0-5456 GCA_964352755.1 uncultured Alphaproteobacteria bacterium | reverse complement strand
GTTCTGTCAGATAATACTCAACAGCAGATACATCTTCGATCGCGTCTTTCAAAATATCATTATATGATTTTGTAAAAAATGCACTGTTGGTGTTGAGTTCCGTATGAAGCTTAAGCATTTGTGTGATGGGACTAAAGGCTTCACAAAAATAGCTCAGTTGCAGTTGATAGATGTGAGACTGAAGTTTTTCCATGAAGTAGGGGTCATTCTTTTGCACGTAGGCATGAATATGTCCTTTGTGAAAGGCGTCAACGGCCAAGGCCTCATCGGCAACACCTGTGAGAAGTATTCTCTTGACGCCTTGGTTCTTAATCTTACAGGAAAGGTCAATTCCCGTCATACTTGGCATATCGTAATCTAACACCACGACAGATATATCTTCATGGCGCTGGGGATCGTTGGCGATTTTGCGAAGATCATACGCATCAATGTCTTCAAAATCAGGAATCCATCGCCGAGATCGCGTGTTCTCATGATAAGACTTAATAAAGCGATTAACAGGATTTGCATTAATCACATCAAGAGCTTTATGGGGATTTGAAAACGTTTGTAGCTTCATTGTTGATGAGGTGAGGGTACGGGCAAGCTTTTGTATGAAGGATGAATTATCATCCACCATGACAACGGTCGTGGGGTAAAAACAAGGGGGCATTAACATTTTGATACTTTCCTAAAATAAACAAACTAATGTTCATATAGGCACTTAATAAATAAAAGTAAAATGATATTTTTGCATGTATAGCGCATTTACCATTACAATAACTCATTAAACATTATTTTAAATTGTGTATACTTACCTAATTCTGAGTGACACGTGATCTCTCCACCAGCGGCTTCAACCACCTTTTTTACAAAGGCGAGACCCAATCCCATGCCATTAGACTTGGTGGTGGTAAAGACCTCAAAAATATGGGCGATCTTCTGTGAGGGAATGCCACACCCATTGTCTGTAATCGTCAAGGCGAAGCGATCCCCTTCTTTAAAGGTCTTTATGGTGATATTTCCGGGTGTGCTCGCAGCATGTATGGCATAAAGCGCATTTTTAATGAGGTTATGAAGCGCTTGGGTAAACAGAATTGGATCAGTTCGAACCTGAATATCTTCTTCCATTTCGAGGAACATGAAGTTCTCTTCTTCTTTTTGGAAAGGATACTGATTAACGGCCGTCGTCACCAACTCAATGAGCGAATGCTTTTTAATTCCTTTGATGGTGTTGATGTCTTTGATGTTTGTGGCAAGCTCATTAACGACATAGCGGATTCTATGCAAATCATCCGCAAGCTCATCAGGGATAAGCGAAAGTTCTTCGAGGGGGGTGAAGTCCTTATCGGTGCCGGAGGTGGAATTATAGGCGTTGCGAATCTTGGGGATAACTGTTTTAAGCTCATTAATACTCATTTGGATAGAGGCAATGGGCGTGTTGGCTTCATGCGCAATTGTCCCCGCAAGCGCATGTGCGGTCTTCATTTTTTGGGCATGTGTCTGTTCTTTCTTATGAATAAAGGCTCCACAATAAATGAGGATAGTTACATAACTAACTATTATATTTGCATAGTTACTAGGAATATTAAAATTATCCATACGGATAAATGCTGCGATCCACGCAAGACTTATTCCTAGAGTCGCCACAACAATACTCATTTTCCAATCTGTTAGTATGATTAGAACTACCAAAGCCATCAGTAAGTTTAACTGCCAATCTATCGTTCCCTCACTTAGTAGAAACATATAGGTAAAGAAAAATGGCAAATTAAGAACAAGGGTCGCATGCCAAATTATGGGAAGAACATTCTGTTTAAAATAACAAGGCCAATATTTATGAGTAGCTAGCAGCAGAGCTAAAGAAGAGCATATTCCTCTTAAAATGAGAGACTCAACAGGTTCATAAACTCCTATTAATGGGTTAATTAGAAAGAACGCTCCGAATCCAAAAAAAGTTAACCAACCATATAAAACAAATTGGTAGCTATGGTGTTCTGTTGTTCTCTGAAGTTTTTTGAATAATTCTCGCATTTTTATATCCTGATTTTCTCATAACAAGAATATAGTAACTCAAATGTCCTTTTTCAAATGCAGTGTATATATTATGTGCCCAAGGCTCATCTTCCACTTGTGATATCCACTTATCGAACCCTGGAAAAACATTGTCTCCAATGTCTATGGTTTTCTCAATAATAAACCCCTCTGTTTCAAATGCTTTAATCACTTCTGCAATAGGGATCGTGCGATCAATGTTACTCTTTACGGTTGGAAGGAGTTCTTTAGTGGCCTCATAACCCTCAGCAGATGTAGAGAAGTGTGCTGTTATGACTATCTTCCCGTTTGGCGCTAAGACTCTTTTAGCTTCTTTTGCAAAGCGTTTTATTGATGGAAAACATTGCGCAGCTTCAACAGAAAATATTCTGGAAAATGTATTGTCAGCAAAAGGCATGTTTTCTGCAGAAGCTCTCATAAATAAAGCGTTCTTTTGCTTTTGATCAGGGTGATATAACTTTTTTTGTGCACGATTAACCTGCTCTGGTGTAATATCTATTCCAACAGCCAAAGATAGAGACACACTGTTCATGAGGCTTAAAAGGCCAACACCATGGCCACAACCTACTTCAAGAACTCGAGAGCTCGTAGTTATGTTGAGGTGATCAAAAATTTCCCAATAAAGTTTTTGTGATGCTTGGATCCGTTGCTTTTTTGTTATTTCTTTTTCGGCATTAATGTTTTTCCAAAACCCAAAATTTATATAACCCCCTTGAAATGGCGGTTTTGATGCAAGGTCTTGTGATCCATAGGTTAACTGGATTGAATCAGTTGCCTGTATAAGGCTTACTAAGAATAAATATAAACCAAGAAAAATATGCACAAAAATTAAAAAAAGAATATATATAACTTCTAGCAATAATACTGGACACTCCCAAGCAGCAATATCTCATGGTTTATAGGTTGTTTTGTAATGAATGTGCTAGTGCCTAGTAGTGAATATTGCACTTACGTCAAATATTCCTGATCAAAGGCTTTATAAATATCTTAAAGCAATTCTTATAAACAATTAATTTACATAACCTTTATTATAAACTATTTTATACTGCCCTTTATTTCTTTTAGGGTGTGTCTTTTTTTCTTTAGTTCCTGAATCTTCGTAATGCGATCTAACGCCCCTTGTCGGTAGAGTTGATAGCCAGATGGGGTTGTTTGGGCAACATCAAGTAAGCCGAGAAGCGTCCAATGACGTATGGTTGAATTAGGCTCGTTGGCGTGGCGGGAAAGCTCACCTATTTTTAATAAACGCTCTTTCCCAGCATTACTTTTATAACTAACCAACCGCAGCTGTTGTTCCGGCTTCCATAGCGGCGGCGGCCTTATCCTCGCTATCACTTCCAGCCGCTAGCACACCTTGAAGTTTACCTCTGACCAGATCCGTGAGAAATCGTGTGCGTGCATGAGTTTTTACCCCCACACCTTTTTTTGAAACAAGAAGGAGATTTTTTCTCCGCGTTGCAGATAGGAGCGCATCTTCAAACAATGTGCATGTGAGGAGATCTCTCATGTTTTGACGACGGTCTTCTACCGAGTTAAAGTACGAATCTATCAAGTCCTTGGGCTTTTTAGCCATAGTTAAAAGAGTAACAAAAGGAAGGGTACCGCACTCAACATCTTTACTACCAACTACAGTTGATGGGCAATTAACGTAGCGCCGAGCAATCTCTAGTTCACACAAGAGTCTCATAATATTAATTCGATGCTGGAGACCGGTGTTTGGAATACCTGCGTCATCAACATAAGCTTCGGGAGCTCCCCTAGTAAGTTGCTCAAATACTAATGCTCTTTGGTCTGGATCGGTATCCCATGCAGACAAAGAAGCATATGCAGTAGAATCAGTAAATCCAGAAGTAACTTTTAACTCACAATCTCCATGTTGTTTTCTATGGGGATGCGCCTCAAGCTCAAACTCCAATCCCCCATATGTGAATTTAGCCGGCTTTTTGCTCCAGTAGGCATAAGAATAATTTCTCCCTCCGATTGTGCTATTGTCGGGGCCTACTATAAAGTAATCATGCATAACACTCCCAGCCGGTAGTCTTGTGTCTGCAGTTGAGGCTCCTGGAAGCTCATCCCCATCTGCAAGCCCGTCTCGAATTTTAGTGATGTTTGTGTTGAGAATATGACAGAAAAGAACAACACGCCCGCGTCTTGAAACACTTTCAAGATCAATTGGTGTCATTACTGCTCCTGCAAAATAATCATTATATGCGTCAATTCCTTCTTTAGCAGAAGAGTCTCCCGGAACAGGACTTACCCATGCTCGATCAATGCTACTCGCACGCTCGAGAAAGTCATTAAGATGGCGATCTGTTGCCTGTGTTTGAAAGGCTCCAAGGAAACCAATTATGGAGAGACGAAGAATAACAGAAATTTTTAAGGAGGGGGCTTTCATAAAGTAGTACTCAGTTAATAACTATCGTAATTATGTATCCAAATTACTAAACCTGTCAACGTGGCAAATACACAACTCCCACTGCTGGCAAATTTATTCTCTTTTTAATATTCGATTGTACATTGGTTTTTGCCTTTTCCTACTCCCTCCCCTTATTCTAAATCATGGCCTATAGCCTTAATACCCCGTTCCCTCCAGAGATCACGACTGTAATCCCCACGCTGCATCTCTTGCGTGAGTGATGAAAGTGCTCCGAGTAAGACCATCACATCCTCTTTGACCTCCTCATCTCGTTGAAGGTCTTGACCAAGAGAGAGATCAAATTGATCAAAAAGCCCTGCCTTTTCAATGAGTCCTCCTAGCTGAATAAGCGTTCGTGTACGTGCTTTGCGCATAATGTGGCTGTTTCCCATGCGGTACCTTGCCTCTGTGAGTCTTGTGATCATTTGATTGTTTCGGTAAATCTGTTTCTGGAGAGCGCTAAAACTTTTACTTACAAAATTCGGCACCCTGGTTTTTCCACTCCTCCTTTGTTGCTGAAGAGGAGTCTGACCACTCTGAGTCCACGAGTCCGAGGATTGTTTGAAGATCAACGTCTTCAGTCAGAGCTTTCTTAAGGGCACGAACGAAGGTTAGTGCTTGCTTAATCTCAAGGGCTTTTTTCTTGTTTTGTAACTGTTTGATTTTATCGTCGATAGATTCGGTTTGATTACGCATGAGCAAACGTCCTTTATAAAAATATAAGGAACTAACAAACCACTTTCCTTATAAAACGTTCACGAACCAACGTCAAGTTTCCCAAAGGAGGCGCGCGGGGGGCAGATAGAAATTTTCTAATAAGAAAATTCCCAAACACACAGCACTAAAAACACCTCATGAACTTATCTCCCAAAGCTAAGTTTCTTAAGGAAACAAAAGCACTTATTCCCTCAAGTTGTTAAGGGGGAGGTGTTTTCTTAAAAACAAAAAGAGAAGTGATGCCTTGTGGATTTGACGGGGAGAACCTCCCCTTGGATAACACATACGT
>CAYGTJ010000080.1:3580-5516 GCA_964352755.1 uncultured Alphaproteobacteria bacterium | reverse complement strand
ACGCAAGCCCACCCGTAGATAAGTGCTGGTCAATGGTTGCGCAGGAAATCTCTGATGGTTGCATTTTGCCCGCAGCCACCTCTGATGAAATTATCTTTATCGCAGAAACGATATCCTGACGTCCACCGTAGTTAAGAGCCATAACCAATGTAATGCGAGAGAAACTAGCTGTTTTTGCCACAGCTTCATCTAAGAGCGTTACAACATCATCAGGAAAATCATGATAATCACCAATGATTTTGAAACACACCTTATTTTTGATAAGATCTTTGAGCTCACGCTTAATATAAAAGCGTATCAGGGAAAAAAGCCCCCCAACTTCTTCCTGGGATCGTTTCCAATTTTCTGTTGAAAATGCAAAAACAGTTAATTGACGAATACCAATATCAACAGCAGCCTCAACAGTACGACGCAGTGCGTCGGCGCCTTGGCGATGTCCCTCTATTCGTGGAAGACCACGACGGGTTGCCCATCGACCGTTACCGTCCATAATAATTGCCACGTGGGCTGGGGTAGCTATCTCCCCGTTTCCAAACTGTGGTGAGGCCAATCCCATACCCGCTTACTCTCCGAGGATATCTTTTTCTTTGTCAGCAAACATAGCATCAATTTGCTTTACAAAGGCATCTGTCAATTCTTGTACTTTTCCAGATAATTGATGCAGATCGTCTTCTGAGATATCACCTGACTTCTGGTTTTTCTTGAGTTTTTCCATGCCATCTCGGCGTATGTTGCGCACGGCAACACGCCCCTGCTCACCATAACGAGAGGCAACCTTTACCAACTCCTGACGGCGTTCTTGGCTAAGTTCTGGAATCCGCACACGCACCACATTGCCCTCGGTCGCAGGGTTCAGACCAAGGCCCGATTCACGAATCGCTTTTTCAACGGAAGGAGCAAGAGTTGCATCCCACACCTGGACGGATAGCATTCGCGGCTCAGGAACAGCCACGGACGCCACTTGATTCAACGGGGTCACAGACCCATAAGCGAGAACCCGGACACTTTCCAACAGACTCGAACTTGCACGCCCCGTACGAAGTCCCTGATATTCTCTTTTAAGTGACTCAACAGCTTTTTCCATTCGGTCGTTAAGATCTGCTAATAATTCAGCTTGCATAGTGTTCCTCTTGGTACGTTACGCTGACACGTGGGTACAGAGCCCCGTGCCAGACATTACTTTTCCTATTTGTCCTTTTTTGTATATCGAAAAAACAGCAATGGGAAGACTATTTTCCTGAGCAAGGGTAATGGCCGTCATATCCATAACACCTAATTTTTTTGCGACAACCTCTTGATAACTTACTGTCGTGAGGAGCGTTGCTTCTGAATCGATTGCTGGATCAGAGGTAAAGATACCATCCACCTTTGTGCCCTTAAGCAACAATGTGCATTTAAGTTCAACCGCCCGCAGAACAGCCGCTGTGTCTGTTGTGAAATAGGGGTTTCCACTTCCCGCCGCACAAATCACCACGTCACCTGCATCTAAAAAGCTTCGCGCACGATGGCTTGTAAAACTTTCGCAAAAATTTGGCATGGGGACAGCCGACAGCACCCGTGAGGAATACCCAATTTTATTAAACATAGAATGAAGTGCAAGTGCATTAATCACCGTTGCAAGCATTCCCATGTGATCGGCAGTTGTGCGCTCAATACCCATCTCAGCGCCACGAATTCCACGGAAGATGTTACCACCACCAACAACAAGCGCTACCTGATACCCAGACGTCACAAGGTCACGTACATCTGTTGCAACCTGCTCAACCATCTTTGCATCAAGGCCGTAGGTGTGGGAGCCCATAAGCGCTTCACCAGAAATTTTAACTAATACGCGCGTATGTGCCCCAACCCCCACGTGCAACTCCTAGGATTTAAGCTGAGCCGCGACCTCAGCTGCAAAGTTTTCTTCTTTTTTCTCGATGCCTTCACCAAGAGT
>CAYGTJ010000080.1:0-3570 GCA_964352755.1 uncultured Alphaproteobacteria bacterium | reverse complement strand
GAGTAAAGCGAACAAACTGCGTCAACGCGACAGGTGCACCAAGTTCTTTACCAGCATCATCAAGAATTTCTTTTACACGCTTATCAGGATTCATTACGAATGCCTGTTCATGCAACACGACCTCTTCGTAATATTTACGCAAACGTCCCTCAACCATTTTTTCGATGATGTTGTCAGGTTTTCCTGAAGCACGTGCTTGATCAACAAAGATTTGCTTCTCACGCGCAACCGCATCCGCAGACAGTTCATCAACCGTGTTTGATTCTGGACGCGTCGCCGCAATGTGCATAGCAATTTGACGACCGAGATCGTTTAGTTTTGACGCATCACCTTCAGATTCAAGAGCCACAAGAACACCAATTTTTCCAATACCATCAGCAATCGCATTATGAACATAACTAGAAACAACACCGGCACTAACTTTTAGCACAACTGTTCGGCGAATATTCATGTTCTCACCGATCACAGCAATCATGTGTGCTAGTTCATCACCGACGTTTCGCGCACTGCCTGGAAAAGGTGCAGACTTAAGCGCATCAACAGAATCAGCACCATCAGCTACGATTTTAGCCGCAGATGTTACAAATGACTGAAACGTTTCATTACGTGCAACAAAATCAGTTTCAGCATTGATCTCAACGAGACCAGCCGTTGTACCTGATGATGCCACACCAACAAGACCTTCTGCGGCAATACGTGATGATTTTTTTGCCACGGCTGAAAGGCCTTTTTTACGCAACCAGTCAATTGCAGACTCTTTATCACCGTTTGTTTCCGTAAGAGCTTTTTTGCAGTCCATCATGCCCGCGCCTGTTGTTTCGCGCAGTTCTTTAACCATTGCAGGGGAAATTGACATTGTTATTCCTCGAATTATATGTGTTGACGTATGTGCACGCCTCAAGCTGGATTATGAAAAAACCGAAAGGCATGTGCCGTGATTTTTACCAGCCAGAGACATACGTAATTTTATTTTTTCTCAGTCGCAGGTGCAGACTCAGATGCAACATCAGCCACAGGGGCATCAGGCGCCGCCTTTGGAGCTGCTTTTTTTGATGCTGACTTTGGTGTCTCTGCACTCTCGATTTGAACCGAAGATTCTACCGGGAGATCCGCTTGTGCACCAAGATCTGTTCCCGTATCTGACATTTGCTGTTTAAGACCACTAAGAATCGTATCACCAACAAGACGGCAATATAAATCAATTGCACGGGTCGCATCATCGTTACCAGGAATTGGAAAATCAATAAGATCTGGGTTTGCATTCGTATCAGCGATCGCAACAACAGGAATCCCCAGTTTACGAGCTTCGTTAACCGCCGTATGCTCTTTAACCACATCAATTACAAACAATACGTCAGGCGCACCGTTCATTTCAGCGATTCCGCCAAGAGTTCGCTCAAGCTTATCAGCCTCAAGCTGCAATTTTAGCGTTTCTTTTTTCGTTAATTGAAGTGTTGGCAACGCAAGCTGTTCTTTCACAAAATTAAGACGCGTAATTGACTTAGAAACCGTTTGCCAGTTCGTTAACATTCCACCCAACCAGCGGTGGTTAACATAATACTGTGCACAGCGCTTTGCTGTTTCAGCAAGAACCTCAGACGCTTGACGCTTGGTACCTACAAACAGCACACGACCGCCCTTAGCAACCGTTTGGTGAATATACTGCAACGCCTCAAAAAGCATTGGGGCAGATTTTTCAAGATTCAAAATGTGGATTCCGCTGCGTGTTCCGAAAATATACGGAGACATTTTTGGGTTCCATTTACGTGGTTGATGACCAAAGTGGACACCTGCTGATAACAAATCGCGTATTGTAAATTGTGGTATATTCATCATTTTTCCTTTTACCGGTTAAACTCACGCAGTGTCGCCATAATAGACACCGGAGCGATACACAAAATTAGGCACCGCATACTGCGCTTGTATTTTTACATCCCAGGTTGTATACACTGTAGACCTTATGAAATCAACAATTTTAATTCCGTTTTTTACTTAGACGCATGTATCCTCTTGCAAATCAGATGAACACCCAACTTGACCGCCTCACCCCTCCTCAGGGAACACTTGTCGTGGGGGTTTCTGGGGGCGCAGATAGCATCTTTACTGCCCTACAGATCAACGCATGGGCACAGACAAAACCTCATACGATTATAGCGGCAACTGTTGATCATGGGTTGCGTCCTGAATCCTCGCAGGAGTGCCAGTTTGTCGCTGATCTCATGCACGCGCACAAAATTGATCATGTGAAAATCACCTGGACACCTTCAACATCCAAAACCACGCAACAAGATGCGCGCAACGCCCGCTACACACTTTTAACTGACTGTTGCACCCAGACAAATGCAGCAACACTCGTAACAGGGCATCATGCGCTTGATCAAGCAGAGACTATTTTAATGCGCTTTGCCCGACAAAGCCATCTAAGGGGATTGCGGGGAATGGATGAATCTTCCAAAATTACGGATGCAATTACCCTTATTCGCCCTTTACTTAATATTTGGCCAGATGCGATCAAGGCGGATTTGCGCGCCCGAGACATCCCCTGGATTGATGACCCTTCAAATGCGCACACTAAGTATCTGCGCACCCATTTGCGCAAGGCTTTAACCGATGAAACATCTGATCTTCGCGCCATCGGGGTCACCCCCCAAAGCCTTATTAACTGGTCACACAAAATAACTGCAACACAGGCGTTTCTAACGTCAGAGGTTCTCAAATTTATGCCGCAAATCCTCACCAGTGAACAAGGATTTGAAATACGACAGGATGCATTTTTTGCCCTTCACAGTGAATTGCAATGCCATGTGCTTGAAACATTTTTTATCACACACGCCCACCTTGAGCATGCTCCACGCTGGGATAGCTTGAAAGAGTTACGCCACCGTTTACAGACCAAACAAGCGGCAACGCTTGGTGGATGGAAGTTTCAACACAAGAAAGATAAAATTGTTATCTCAGCCGAGACAAAAATTTGAGACAATAATTAAGGTAATATCATAAGTTTCAATTATTTTCCTTGCATCGCACCCGCGCCTCTTGATAGAAAAAAATATATACTTTGTTGCTTTGTGCAATGAACACCGCAATAAACATGTAAGGAATCCCCCGTGAACACATCTGGAAGAAATCTTGTTCTTATTTTTGCAGGCCTGCTCGCCCTTGCCTGGCTTTTTCAAGCACAACGTCCGGCAGACATGGGAACAGAACTGAAACGATACGATCAGATGCGCGCAGACATTGAAAGTAAATCAGTGCAAACCGTTGAAATCGACAACGAGGCTGGACTGGCATCCGTATTTAGCATCACAAACCCAAACAAACCTTACAAGGTCACTATCTTCCGCAACGATGGAAATTTACTGCGCTTATTACAGCAAAACAACACACCCTTTAGCATTAAGCCTGAAAATAGATCTCCCAATTATCTTCTCGCTTTGCTTTCCTGGCTTCCGATTCTGCTGATGATTGGGGCGTGGCTTTACTTTATTCGCCAAGTTGGATCAGGTGGTAATAATGCCATGGGCTTTGGAAAATCCAAGGCAAAAATGCTCACACAACATAGTGGGCGCG
>CAYGTJ010000079.1:0-5525 GCA_964352755.1 uncultured Alphaproteobacteria bacterium | reverse complement strand
GGGTTCATTTTGTTTGCGCTGTTTGCCATCGCCGCGAGCAAAACAGTCATTAACATTTTGTCTCTGCGTATTTTTGGCCAGCCATGGAAAACCGCTTTTGTTTCAGGAATTGCACTCTCGCAAATGGGTGAGTTTGGCTTCTTGATGGCAACCATCGGTGCCCAAGAATCAATGATCACGCCGCACGGGAAAAAAATGATTTTGACACTCGTTGCGCTTTCGTTGGTGCTGAGCCCGTACTGGGTGCGTTCATTGCGCCGATTGAAAAAACTCACAACAGCGAGTCTCGATGCCAGTGAAATTATTGGTGAGGTCTATACCCAAGAGCTTAATTTCTTTCAGACCTGTCATCACAAAATTCGCGAGAAAATCAAGCCACATTTTGAGGTATCCGACAAAACCACCTCAGATAAGAGCCCCAAAGGTAAAGGCTAGGCGTGCCAGATTATACGCCCTCTTTTGCCTATGAATTAGAACTCAAAGCACCTGTTGCCGGAATTGACGAGGCTGGATGTGGTCCCTGGGCAGGGCCTGTGGTGGCGGGTGCCGTCCATTTAACTGCAGATTTTCCAGCTGATTTGTTGCACATGTTGAATGACTCTAAGAAACTTTCGGCAAAAAAACGCCAGCAAATATTTGTGCAGCTTTGCCATGAAAAGAATAAAACAGCTTTTATTGGCGTTGGTGAGGTAAGTGCGGCAGAAATTGATCTGCTCAACATTTCTCAAGCCACGAAAGAGGCCATGCGTCGGGCTGTTGACGATATGAATATGCGTCCAACATCGCTTGTGATTGACGGTAATCGCAATCCCAATCTTGGCTTTTATACACAGATGTTGGTTAAGGGCGATCAGCGTTCCTACAGTATTGCCGCGGCATCAATCGTTGCCAAGGTAACCCGTGATGCAATCATGCATCTTTTGCATCAACAGTTCCCAAGTTTCCGTTGGGATTCGAATGCTGGCTATGGAACAAAAGATCACCAACAGGCACTTGCACGTGACGGTGTGACGCCTTTTCATCGGCAAACCTATGCGCCTGTGCATAAAATTTGCCTGACCCAAGGTATAAGTGTTTCCTCAAGTGAAAAAACGTTCTATGATAGTGTCTATAAGAAAAGTATTATCCAAGTAAATAAATTTATATGTTCGTAAAGTCTAAAAATACGAAAAACAAATCACGAATCTTGCCATTATCTTTGCGACTCTATATGTCGCGCAGGGTTTACCAGTTGCGTGGATTTCTGCTCGCAGCACTGGGTGGTTTTTGCATCGTTTCTTTTATCTCTGGTCACCCGTCTGATCCGTCACTCAATAACTATGTCACATCCGCAAACCCACAGAATCTTTTGGGTGTGTGGGGGGCAATTGTGTACGACCTTCAAAATCAACTGATCGGGAGTTGGGCGTTACTCACAGGTGTTCCTTTTGTAATTTGGGGCTGGGAGATCATGAATTTTCACGAAGTGCGTCTTGTGTTTCTTCGTCTTGTAAATCTGATTGTGTCACTGGCGCTTCTCGCGATGGGATCGGGCGCACTCGTGGGCGCGAGTTCAGTATTTGCCCAGTTAGGAGATTTTGCTGCCGTATGGTTTGTACGCGAGACACAGTTAGACTACGGATATTTACTTGTTTCTTTCGCCTACTTTTTGATTGGATTTACCCTTTATGCCTATGCCCTAGGTCTTCGTGATGAACAATGGGCGCTGCTTAATAAGTCCGTGGGTGATACGTTGACGGGGCTAGGATCACACATGAAAAACGGATTTATCACTGCGATTGGTGGTATTACCTCGCGTGTGCGGGCGGGCGCGGCATCTGTATCTGATCATACATCTGCGCCCTCGATAGTATCTGCATCTGCCCGCGCGTCAGAACATCAAGGACACGAGGATAGTTTTGCTGATTCTAGGGATGTCCCTGATGCTATCGATCACAATGCTGTGCGTGTTTCGGCGCGTCCAACAGCAATCAAAATGCCTGGACAAATGAGTGGGCGCGAGACACCATCTGCCCCATCATCACCGCGCCAATCGCGCCCGTTGCGCACTGAACAAGCCCAAAGAGAAGGTGACGTTGCACTACCAAGCGTTGATCTCATCAGTGATCACAAAACATCATCTGCGGACATTCGCATGTCCAAAGATGAACTTTCAGAAAGTGCCCAACAACTAAGTGCAGTTCTTGATGATTTTGGTGTGCGCGGTGACATCGTAAGTGTGCGCCCAGGGCCCGTTGTAACGCTGTATGAATTAGTGCCGGCACCGGGGATTAAGTCCTCACGGGTGATTGGTCTTGCCGATGATATTGCGCGATCAATGAGTGCTGTATCCGCCCGGGTATCGGTTGTTCCTGGTCGCAACGCAATTGGAATTGAACTTCCCAATGAAAAGCGCAACACCGTGTATCTGAAGGAACTCCTTCAAGATTCAGTTTATCACGGGCATCAAGCCAAACTTCCACTGATTCTTGGAAAAGACATTGGAGGCAGCCCGATTATTGCTGATCTTGCGCGCATGCCGCATTTATTGGTCGCGGGAACAACAGGTTCAGGTAAATCAGTCTCGGTGAATGCGATGATTCTCTCGCTTTTATATCGGATGACACCGGATCAGTGTAAATTTATTATGATCGATCCAAAGATGCTTGAACTCTCGGTCTACAACGGCATTCCGCATCTTTTGACACCCGTCGTAACAGACCCGCGCAAGGCCGTCGTGGCGCTTAAGTGGGTCGTGCGCGAAATGGAGGATCGCTACCGCGCGATGTCTCAATTAAGTGTCCGTAACATTGATGGTTACAATGATAAAATCTCCACAGCCAATGATAAGGGTGAGGTACTCACACGCCAAGTACAAGTTGGATTCGACAACGAAAGTGGCCGCCCGCAGTTTGAAGAGCAAGAACTTGATATGAAAGAATTGCCATTTATCGTGGTAATTGTTGATGAGATGGCTGATTTGATGCTTGTTGCTGGAAAGGACGTCGAGGGGGCGATTCAGCGCCTGGCACAAATGGCACGTGCGGCGGGAATCCACCTTATTATGGCAACACAACGTCCATCTGTGGATGTGATTACGGGAACGATTAAGGCCAATTTCCCCACGCGTATTAGTTTCCAGGTAACCTCAAAAATTGATTCACGTACTATTCTCGGTGAGGGCGGGGCAGAGCAACTCCTCGGCCAGGGTGACATGCTTTACATGGCCGGTGGTGGACGTACAATTCGCGTGCATGGGCCTTTTGTGAAAGACCACGATGTTGAAAATGTTGCCAATGATTTGCGCGCAGCGGGCACGCCCAACTATGTGTCAACGGTACTTGAAGAAAACGACGATAGTTCGTCTGGTCTTGGTATAGATGCACGTTCTTCTGAGGGTGGTGATGAATTGTTTGAGCAAGCAGTGATGCTCATTCAAGAGCAACGAAAAGCCTCAACAAGCTTCATTCAGCGCCATCTTAAAATTGGTTATAACAGAGCCGCCACCATTATGGATGAGCTTGAAAAACGTGGGTTTGTTTCGGAAGCAAATCACGTGGGACGTCGTGAGGTATTACTTCCTGAAACGGGAACGTAACGCGTACAGAAATTCTGTACAACGTGGTTACCACCAGTTGATTATGAGATCAACAAAGATAAACAGTGGCAACAATACGGCTGAAGACCATCCCAAATACCCAAAGAAACTGGGCATCTGAATGCGGTTTTCCTCAGCAATAGATTTCACGATAAAGTTTGGCGCGTTCCCGATATAGGTCATCGCACCCATATAAACGGCACCGCATGAGATCGCAGACAATACATGAGCATACTCATTCATCAGCTTATCTGCATCCCCCCCAGCCAAGTGGAAGAAAAGCATATACGTCGGTGCATTATCAAGAAACGATGAGAGCCAACCAGTCAGCCAGAAAAACGCATCTGTATTAGGTTTCCCATCAACATATGCCAAATCAATGAGCCAGGCAAACGGCCCCTGGCGTGCGGCTTGCAACATCGCAAAAACAGGTGCTGCCGTAATAAAAATTGCCGCAAATAATTTACCAACCTCTCGTAAGGGCTCCCACGAAAACTGATTTTTTTCATGAATAATCTGTGCCGTGCGCAGAAACGAGATTGTGGCAGCACTGAAAATAATCACATCACGTAAAATATTTTGTAATTCAACCTTCACCTCATAAAACATGAAATGAATCCCGGGTTTCCAGTAACCACTCATAATAACAGCGGCTAAAATTATTCCCAGATACAGAAAGTTTTCTTTTCCCTGAACCTCAACCAGGCGCACCATATCATGATCCGCTGCGCGTGCTCGCTTTGTGGGGAGTTTAGCCACATCACGCGCGTAATAGCGGTGCTCAATGATTGCGTAAATGGTGAGTAAACATGTGAGTAAAAATAATGTCGGCGGCCACAGTTTTTTCGTTGTCCAGAAAAAATCAACACCGTTTAGAAAGCCTAAGAAAAGAGGCGGATCGCCAAGGGCTGTGAGCGCACCACCTGTATTACAAACAGTGAAGATAAAAAAGATAATTGTATGCGCGCGATATTTCCGCCAGGCATTCATACGAATAAGCGGGCGAATAAAAATGAGTGCTGCCCCTGTTGTCCCCACAACACTGGCGAGAAGGGATCCTACCAGCATAATCGTGGTGTTGATGATGGGGCCTCCTTCACCACGAATGCGGACATGCAAACCACTTGCCACCACAAAGAGGGCACCAACAAGCGTTACAAAGGGTATGTATTCACCAACATAGGTGTGAACCAGGATAGACTTTGTTGCCATGCCGATTTTTGCATACAAGGGAACCACAGCACATAACCCCCAAAAGAGGGCAAATTTTCCGTAATGATGATGCCATAAATGCGGAAACAACAGAGGGCCCAAGGCGATAGACAAAAGTATTCCTGCAAACGGTATTGTCCATGCAAGGGACATTTCGGCACCATTAAGCACGGAAATGCTTGCCGCATTCAACGGGTGAAAGGTACAGATCATGCAGAAAAATAAGGTGACTATGTGTGATATCTTCATGGGTAAATACTTTCATTATTTGTTGTGTTGGTCTATGTTTTTTTTGTACGTAAATGGAGAATGTATGCGCCTTCACCCCCAAGATTGGGCGGTGCAAATTCGCATGAAATAATGTGCGTTGATAGCGCAGACATTTGGCACCAGCGGGGAAGTTCCCGTTGGATTACCCCTGTTCCGGTAAGGGGGTTTCCCTTGCCCGTAATTACCAGAATAAACCGAACCCCATTTGAACAACTGCTATGCACAACACCGCACAGACGTTTAAACGCATGTTCCTGTGTGAATCCGTGCAGATCAAGTTTCCCCTGAATTCGCGGCGTTTTTCCCTTGCGCGTGCGCGCGTGCATCACTGGTGTTAACTGAGGCTGAGGGGTATTGTGTACATCCGTCAATGTTTCCCCGGGCAGTAAATCTGGTGAGGAAACACGTGGGCGTGGCTTCAGCTTTTTTCGCTCAGCCGTTTTAGAGGGCGCATGTGGTTTTACTG
>CAYGTJ010000078.1:0-5546 GCA_964352755.1 uncultured Alphaproteobacteria bacterium | reverse complement strand
GAGGAGCTTATCTTTCACTTAGTGGTAAGGATTTTCTCAGATATGAAATCATCAATGAAAGAGTTTTCAGTGAAAAGGATATTTTTTTAGAGAAGCTAAGAGAAGATCCTAATAAAAATAAGAAATTACTAAAAAAGTGGGACACAAAGGACTGTCTATTGAGAGACGAAGTCAATTTAGTTAGTCAAAAGCTTCATTTGTTATTTCTAGATAAATTTCAGAGAGTTGCCCAAAAAGAAAAAAAACTTCGAGAAAATACAAAACATGTATATGAACGTCCAAGAGAGATTATCAAGAAACTGCAGGATGGCAAGTTCTGGGATAGAGAAGAAATTTGTGAGAATTTAAAACAGATTGATCAAGAAATCAGTTCTGCGCATAAAAAATTGGATGCCCTACCCAAAGAAGAATCTTCGTTCGCTAATTCTGAATGGAGTGAATCAAGAGAGATCGATAGTTTTAAAGGGGAAATACAGCCAATCGTTAACTTGTTTCTCTCTCTTCCGGGCACCTACGAGCATGACACAGAAAATGGAAAGTGTCTTATCGAAGTTATTCCTGCGCAAGAGACATTTAAGGGCAGTTCTCAATACCTTGGGATAAAAATCTCGCCGCTAAGAGAAACTCCCCAAAGTTATGGGGAACCAGATTCCGTTAGTTTTTGTGGAACAAAGGTTGATACAAGTACTCAAGGTCATCCATCTTATGATGGAATCATTAGATTTAAGGATGGGACAGAGCAAAAGATTGAATGCACGTGGGCGAACCGAAGCCACTATTATGGAGAAGAGAAAGGGAGATTAAGAAATTTTGGAGTGAGCAAAGATCAGGGGAATTCCTTTCAGCAGGTTGTAGAATCATGTGTTGCTGCTATTAAAAATAAGATTTCTAAAAACAACGATAGTGGAGATCCACTCTATAAGGACTGTTGGTTGCTTGTTACGGTTGATAAATGGAACTTTCCGGGGGAGTGGACTATTGATGAGCTTCCAAAGTTAGACACTCTCTTAAAGAAAATTCATCCTCATCTTTGGTTTAATAGAATAAAGTCTATCATTATATATTTTGAACTTCAGAGTGATTGGTTCTCTCTAGACGATATTGAGGTTTCTTAAAGCTCAAGGCCTAGTGACTTATCTTGGGCGTGCGCGTGGTTTTGTACAGGATCAGGAAGATTATTCTTTTCTGCATGAGTTTGGGCATGTTCCCATGCCTGATCCCATGAGTCCATGTCATGTTTTTTAAGATCACGCTGCGAATCTTCATGTGTAATGATCGTATAAGCACATTCATGTAACTTCTCATGGCTTGTATGGGAAGGATCGTGTGCGTGGGTATCTGATTCTTCGCTCAAGTGCATATAATGCTCAGGGGCAACATAATTTTTATGAAGGGTGCGCGTTTCATGGGTAGCAAGTTCATGTAGGCTAAAGTCATGGGCATAGAGAGCATCATTTCCTTTCTTGTCATTTAAGAGTGTTAATGCCATCGACTGAAAATCCTGGAGTACCTGATGATATGATGGATGGTGATCATCAATCTCTTGACGCGCATCGTAAAGCTGATCAAGGGTATGAATATGCCCATGGATTGCCTCAGGGGTTAGGTTCTCCTGAACAGACGTATGATCCGTTGCCATAGTGTGGGCTTGTGGCTCGTGCTCAGGGTGAGCCCTAAACTCATTAGCTTTGGATTTAGTTTCGGTACTTTCATTTTCTTTCGTGAAAGTTTTCTTGTTGGAGGTAACCTCATTACGCTTTTCCTCTGAATCAGATAAATCTTTTGAATTAATAGTAACGCGTGAAGCTTCCTCTGGGTGAGTGTTCGAATAATCATACGTTGTTTTATAAGCATCAGCATGATTGCCTGCACGTGTCCATGCAGATTCATCACATTCCTTGAGGTGCTCTTGTGATTCAGTGTGTTGAAAAACCCTGTAGGCACATGCCTGAAGTTTGTGCTCTGCAATTCCCTGTGCGCGCTCATCTGTACTACTTAAATAAGTCTTCTCAAGGGTAAGGTACTTTTCAGGGGGAACATATTCCTTTTGATAGTTAAGACTTGCTTTTTTGGCTGCAATGTAAAGCTCAGAACAGTGATCTTTGAGCGCTTTTTTACCATTATCATCAGTTAAAATACCCAACGACTCCCATTTGAAAGTTTTCTGGTCGTCTGGTTCCATTAAGTAGAGGCTTTTCGGTCGGCCATTTGATACAAAGATATCTTCAAGTTTTGCAAGAGAGGTTGTAATTTGCTGTTTTGTGAGACTCTGCCGTGTAGGGGCGTCATTGTTTTTTGGATGCTGTTCCTTATGTAAAAGCATCCGCGCGTGGTGGCGCGAATGATCCCACGCTCTTTGCCACATTTCAGGGTCGTGCTTTTGAAGGTCTTCAAAAGAATGTTTATTTTGCATAAGCTTATAGGCACACGCACGAACCTCCTGGTGGCCTGGATGATGGGGATCATCTCCAAACTTATCTGAAATCTCGACAAGATTCATATAATGCTGGGAATCTACATATGTGCGATCAAACATCCGAACAGCTGTTTGTGCCACTTTCAGTAATGACTGGGAGCGTGCATGAAGGGCTTTCACGCCCGCTTTGTCTTGGAGGAGGCTTAGGGCATCTAACGTAAAGGATCGTAAATGCTTCGCAGAGAACTCGCGCGGGTGAAGTGGTTTTCCAAAGCGAACATAGGTTTCTTCCAGCGAGAGAATATACTTACTTATCTCACTTAAACGAAGAGGGGTGTTTTTTGAATCTAGTATTTTGGGAAGATCAAGAATACCCTTCTTTAGAATTTTTTCATACGACCTTGCATGCTCATGCGCACGCTTCCAAGCGGCATTTTCATGGGCACACAGGTCGAAGTTTGAATGCTTGTTCTGAACAACGCGGTACGCACACTCTTGAAGCTTTGAATGGCTTACATGTCGGGGGTCATTGGCATGTAGAGATGCATTCTTCTCATGGCGGAGGTAGTTTTCTGGATGGACATAGTCCTTTTCAAGAATTCGCGTATCGTATCGTGCACGAAGAAAATTACGCTGTGCGTGGCTGCAAAAGGATTTCTTTCCCCTATAATCATTTAAAAGTCCAAAGCTTTCATGAAGGTATAACCACTTTATACGCGTGCGCTCTATTTGGGATAATTCACTATCCTTCAGTGTGTGGATATAGGAATCTATACGCGCAATATGTGCGTCTATCTGTGTAGATGTAAGAGGTGGCGTTGTCTGATCGAGATGGGTATCAGATGATAGTTTTTCATGGGGGCAGGGAGGAAGAGGAAGATTTTTAAACCGCGCATAGATGCGGGCATAGCCCCATGCACGATTCCAAGATTCCATATTTGCAGCATGAAGCGCATCATGTGAAGGAAGATGAGATACTACCTTGTAGGCAAGTGCCACCATCTGTATATGAGGCGTTTGCATCATTAAGCCGCGATTGGCATCGATGTTTGCCTCAAACGCAAGATAATCATCAGGAGAAATATACTTTTGCTGCAAAGCACCTGTTAACGTGTTCGCAAGATTATAAAGATCAATGTTATCTTTTTTGAGAGCAGTTCTCCCCCTATCATCATCCAAGAGCTTAACTGCAGCCTCATTAAATTGTGTGCGAATGTTAAGGTGATCGGGGTGCATTTCTGCAGCGCGAGACTGGTGATGGAGAAGTGCGGGTTTAACTTCGTGAAGAGTTGCTATCAGGTCTTCAATCTCTTTTGTATAAAGTGCCCGGGCAACAGGAACCCCAAGTGTGTGGAGGGACGTTTCATGTACGATCTTTTGAAGAGAACGAAAATCCCGTCCCAAAGGCTCCTCACCAGTCTCATCAGGAATAGGATCATCCCTGATTGTTCGCTTAACAAAGTCATGAGCCGCCTTTTTAGAGTGATCACGAGAGAGCATCCAGATGGCAAAGGGGATGCTTTTAAAATTCTCAGGGTCAACATAAAGATCAGCAGACATCCGATGCCGTGTCATCGCAACATATGTAAGGTTCTTGTCCATGTAGGGGGAGGCATATATAAAGCTCTTATTAACAGTTACCCCTTGGGTCTTATGAATGGTAATTGCATACGCATGATCAAACGAACGGTATAAGTTGGTCGAGAAGGAAACTTCACGTGTGTGTTCACCATCCATCTCTACACGAAGTTCTGTCCCTTGTAGCTTTATGATGGTTCCCATCATACTGTTTGATACATTTAATCCTTTGTCATTCTTTGTAAAAATGATGCGATCCCCACGAGCAAAGGATCGCTCTACATTCTGGTATGTGATGTTTCCGAATTTATCTTCATTAATGCGTGAAATTTGTATTGTATGATCTCTTCCTTTAAGCTTTTTTCCCTGACGCATGATCTTTCGGGCAGATAGATTGAGTGCCTCAACGTCCTTACGGGTGTGAGCTAATATGACACATGAAGAAATATCTTTTTCTGCAGTATAGGCTTTCCAGTGTTTTATAAGTTGTTCTTTTCCGGCATGGATGACATGGCCGTGCGTGGCATAGGACTGAAGGGCTTTTTGTGTGTCGCCGCGCCCGAAGGTAACTGAAGCCTTGCGCTGCCAAGCCTCATGTTGGCGCACAACAGTTCGAAGTGTGTTTTTGGCCAACACCTTTGTAAGTAAGCGATAGGGATCACCTGCGGCAATAGGTTTGAGCTGGCCACTATCACCAACGAGAACAAGCTTTACGTCAAGAGTCTTAACCGCAGTGGTTAAGCGTCAAAATCATGGGTGCCAACCATACCTGCCTCATCAAGAACGAACACTGTGTCTGCACTTAACTGCATCTGGCCACGATCATACTGATGTAAAAATGAGGAAAGAGTAAGCGCTTTAATGCCAAGATCACTAATATTGTCCCGGGCACGCCCTGTAGGGGCAAGTCCTACAACTGAGTATCCTTCGTTCTCCCACGCATGAGAAGCTACTTTCAAACAGGTTGTTTTTCCAGCACCCGCGTACCCCACAAGATTGGAAACCTGTTGATTGGCAACAATTCCTCGAATAGCTTTTATCTGTGATGCACGCAACCCTCTCTGATCTTTTATGAGCGTGTTTCCAAAACGAAGTGAGGCACGAAGAGTTGATTCTTTTACGGGATGGCTTTTTGCCTGTCCCATATTTTTTACACGCTGTACCAAGCCATGCTCAATTGCAAGCGTCTCCTTAGTAATATAGCGGATATCTGATGCGCCTTCTTCGCTTACCTCAATAAGAGATGAAGAATGGCGTAAACGCTCTTCTAATGCATAAAAGTGTGTGGACTTACCCACAAAACTTTGAAGAATAGATGTTACTGAATCCCAGGTAAAGGTCACCTCACGTCGACTCGCCAGCGTAAAAACAAGTTCAGGATTGCGAAGAATTTTCCTGAGATTACGAATATTTTGAAGTGAGAGTTCTTTCCCTTTATCAGTAATCGGTAATGATTCTGAGGAAGAACGTTCTTCCATTTCACGCACTCTTCGCCCTATCTTTGGTTGGGGATCAAGATCAATCCCCTGATCCTCGTAGGAGCGATGATCAA
>CAYGTJ010000077.1:0-5571 GCA_964352755.1 uncultured Alphaproteobacteria bacterium | reverse complement strand
CAATATGGGTATAGGTGTTTCCTTTTACTTCGACGATTCCCCAACCGAGGTTACGCAATCCAGGATCAATACCAAGCACGCGCATTATTGATCTTCTTTAAGTACACGAAGAACGTCTGGGGCAATCTGCATGTTTGTCGACACAGTCTGTACGTCATCGTTGTCTTCAAGGACATCAATAAGCTTGAGTACTTTTTGTGCTGTTTCTACATCCAAAATGTCAGTGGCGGTTTTGGCAACCCATTGCAGACCAGAAGATTCTGGTGAGCCAACTTCTTTTTCCAGGGCATCGCGAACGGCATGAAAGTCATCAGCTGGACATAGGATTTCATAGCCGTCATCATGGGTCTTTACATCCTCTGCACCAACGTTTAGGGCAACCTCAAACACAGTGTCTTCATTGCCAATTGTCCGTGGATACGAAAAACTACCCATGCGATCAAACATAAATAAAACGCTGTTTGATTCACCCAGATTTCCACCGTATTTTGTAAACGCTGAGCGTACGTCTGAAGCTGATCGATTGCGGTTATCCGTGAGTACATCAACAATTACGGCAACACCAGATGATGCATAGCCCTCATAACGCATTTCTTCATAGTTCGTGTCATCAGCGCCGCCGGCTGCTTTTTTTAAGGCACGATCTATGTTATCCTTAGGCATATTATTTGTTCGTGCCTCAGAAATCGCCACCCGTAATCGAGGGTTTGAGTCAGGATCTGGGTTTGTTTTGGCTGCTACTGTGATCTCACGGATCATTTTAGCAAAGAGTTTCGCCCGTTTTGCATCTTGCGCACCTTTACGGTGCATTATGTTTTTAAATTGGGAATGACCTGCCATTATTTATCCGTATTATTTCTTATATTAATACGGGAAACACCCATTTTATGCAATGATTGGCAGTAACATTTACGCAGGAAGATTTAGGTTAACAGAAAAACAATGCCCACTAAAAACTTACATAAGCAATTTTCCAAAGCTTTTCCAGGTCTTGTACCCTGGGTTATTTGGACGTTTGCAATTATTTTTTACATGTATCAAGTCATTTTGCGCATTAGCGCCAGCGTTTTCGCTGATGATTGGATTACTGGATATGGCATTAGTGCCGATTATTTAGGAATGCTGAGTGGTGCGTTTTATTATGCCTATGCCACCATGCAGATAACCTCTGGGCGATTACTGGATAAATGGGGGGGTGCGTAAGACACTGACCATTGCCTCATTCACCTGTGCCATCGGTAGCTACATTATGGCCGTATCATCTTCTTATGAGTTCGGAATGCTGGGAAGATTCATTATTGGTCTTGGGTCTTCATGCGGGTATTTAGGATGTCTTAAAATTGCGACACTTTGGTTTACTCCTCGCCAAACAAGTCTCATTGCAGGGTTATCGTTTAGCTTCGGCATGATTGGTGGTGTGCTTGGAAATACTCCACTTGCGATTCTCAATCAGCATATGCACTGGCAAGATATTCAAATGTATTTTGTGTGGATCGGTATAGGAATTGGGACTCTTGCATGGATCGGCATTCGTGCGCCCAACAAACATGATCTCATTACAATCTACCATGCAAAGGTGGCCGCGCAGAATCCCAAACCTGAAGGATTCAAAGTAACGAAATCCCCCACATTTCGTAAAAAACTTTTCCAGATTCTCAAAAACAAGCAAGCGTGGATTATTGCAACCTTTGGCATGCTTATGTATGTGCCTTTTGCGGCGTTTACAGATTTGTGGGGGATTTCCTATTTTCGCATTGCCCTCGACATTAGTGAGACGGAGGCATCTGCACTTAACTCACTCACATTTTTGGGGGTTGTGTGTTCAGGCCCTGCGTATGCACTACTTGCGCGGCACTTGCGATCACACAAAAAAACCATGCGGATTAGTGCCGTCTTTTATGGCGTTTGTTTTGGGACGCTTTTGTTTGCACCGTATTTGCCACAAACGCTCGTTGGTTTTTTAAGTTTTGCCCTTGGGTTTTTCTTTGGAGGTGAGATCTTGAGTTATGTTGCTGTTGTGAGTCTATTTCCACGAAGCATGAGCGGCATTGCCAGTGGCTTTACGAACACAGTAGTAAACCTAAGTGGTATTATTTTTCAGCCACTCACTGGGTTTATTCTGGCGATGAGCAGCGTCACAAACACACCAACAAAAGAAGAGTTTCAATTAGCGCTCATCCCGATTTTTATATGTGTTGTTGTTTCAATTATGCTCACATTTTTTATGGCCGAGACATTTCCTGTGAAGAAAAAAAATAACAAACCTCGTGCTTCTGTGCATTGATTCATCCGCAAATCGTGCTATGAAAAAAGAATAACAAGTAACAAAACTATGTCTATTTCTCACGTTCGCGCACATGTTTCCCAAAAGTATCCCCAGGTAATCCCATGGATCATCTGGATATTTGCGGTCGTTTTTTATCTGTACCAAATGATTTTGCGCATTAGTTCAAGTGTTTTAGCTGATGACTGGATGGCTTCATTTAATCTGACGGCTGGTGAGTTGGGACTTTTAAGTGGGGCATATTACTATTCTTATGGTGTGTTACAAATCCCCGCAGGCATTGCGATGGATCGATGGGGGCCTCGTGTAACACTTTCTATTGCCGCAATTGTTTGTGGTGTAGGGTGTGCAATCATGGCACAAGCACCGACATATACCGTCGCATTTTTAGGGCGTTTTCTTATGGGGATTGGTGCCTCATGTGGATTTCTGGGGTGCCTGAAAATAGCATCACTTTGGTTCAAACCCTCTCAAGTTGGTTTAATTGCAGGGCTATCAACAAGTCTAGGCATGATTGGTGGTATCATCGGCAATGTACCCTTTGCAGCACTCAATGCGCTTTATAGTTGGAGATCAATCCAATGGATGCTCGCTATCATTGGTGGCTGCATTGCCCTTATAATATGGATTGGTATTCGAACACCACATGTGCGCCGCAAAGAATTAGACGCAGAACCTATGGTTCCGGAAAAAGAAACTGTTTGGAAGAATCTTCAACAAATAATGTCTAGCCGCCAGTCGTGGATTATATCCGTTTTTGGATTTTGCATGTATGTGCCGTTGGCAGCATTTACTGATTTGTGGGGTATCTCATTTTTCAAAATTGCCCTCAACATTTCTGAAACAGAGGCATCATCTCTGAATTCACTCACCTATATTGGGTTGTTGCTTGGGGCCCCAATGTTTGCTGTTTTTTCAGATCGGCTACAGTCTCACCGCAAAACGATGCGGATCAGTGCTATTCTTTTTTGTTCAATGTTTGCAATGGTCATTTTATCACCTTACATGCCACGCGCGGTGGTGCCTGTTTTCTGCTTATTGTTTGGGGTGTCATTTGGGGGTGAAGTGATTGCTTTCGTGAGTGTGGCAAATACAATGCCCAGAAACATCAGCGGTCTTTGCAACGGGTTCACAAACACCGTCGTTGTGGCAAGTGGTATTCTTTTCCAGCCCTTAGTTGGTTCGTTCATTGCGTTGTTTTCTTATGGAAATTCACCGAGCACACAAAGTTATATGTTTGCGTTTATTCCTGTTTTGATAACCGCATGCGGGGCAATATTTCTCACGTTCTTTATGATTGAGACTCACCCAACAGTTCGCAAACCACATATTCCCCTTACAAATTAATCGCGAATTTTCACCTGTGATACTGAGGATTTTTCGAGAAACCATGTGTGCTTTTTCGTATGTGTTTTTATTCCAGAGGTAATTTTTATTCGCGTCACATCATTTACGGCATCAACAATTATCCAGCCGGAAAGCGTAAACGGTTTCTTTTGAAAAACGAGCAAAACCATACCCTTGCTTTGATCGTTTGCATCGACAACGCGAAAAACAACTTCATTTTCTCCGTGAGAAACATCAGTCACACGCACACCAGCGGTTAAACTAATTGTCGGCCTCAGAAAAAACCCCGCCGGAGTTGCATCAATCGGAATATTTGTAACCTCATTAAACCGCGAATTTACATACGTCACCCATCCATTATTGATATAAAGGTGTTCGGATGATGCCTCATAATCAAGGCGCAAGCGCCCCGGACGTGCAACCCATATTTTTCCCTTTTTAGGAAGTTCATTCGATTTTACCTGAGTGAATTCTGCATACCAGTTGGCATTGCGATTAAGATAGGTTTCTGCTTTTGTGATCCATAGATCAGTTTCCGCCTGTGCACAAAGTGTCCCGAGTAACCCTACAGCCATAAGAAAAAAGCGCATCATTTACATACGTTACGTTGATTGATTGTTAGCATGTTTAGCGATACATCTGCAATAAGGTCTTCAAATGCCCGATGCCAATTGATTTCAGCTTTCAAGGTCATGAAAGCCCCCCCCATGCCCACCGTCGCCCGATCGAGAAACACGAATTCACGTGGGGGCTTCACGTCAGGGTGCTGTTGTAACTCTTTAAAGACTTCAACAGCAAGTTTACGTGCCCTTGCACCTGAGTGTGCATCACTAATGGGGCGTACACGATCATCCAAGAGAGGCTCATAAAGAAAAGCTGACCATCGGTTGAGAATCTGAACAACCTCATTCGTAAGCCCTGTAAATCCCCACTTTTCGTAGGCATCATAACACGCTGATTGACTGCCGCATTGAAGCGCACGGTACAAATCAATCACCCCACTGACAAATTCAGGGCTGAATTTTCGCACACATCCAAAATCAAAAATGTTGAGGGTTTTTGTGGATGGGTTTACTGAAAAGTTTCCACTGTGGGCGTCTCCATGAATAACTCCATAGTGGTAAAATGGGGTATACCATGCCTTAAATAATGTCTGCGCAAGGGTGTTTCGCCAGGTCTGGGAGTGTGTGTGCAGTGTGCGAATATGTTGCCCCTTGAGGTGTGACATCACAAGAAGTTTTGATGTACTCAAATCAGAATCAACCTGGGGAACCTGAACGTTAAATTCCCCAACGTTCTCCTGGGAAAAGATCCTGGAAAACATCTGGATATTTGCGGCTTCGTGGCGATAATCAAGCTCTTCATAAAGACGCTCTTTGAGTTCCTCTATAACGGTACTTGCCTCAATACCTTTGCCTTTCTGTTGGAGGACATTTAGCAGTTGTGTGGCGTGGGACAGATCTTGATCAACGGTTGCCATGATATCTGGGTATTGAATTTTACACACAAATTCTTGTCCGTCTTTACGCGTCACTGCGTGGACTTGACCGAGTGATGCAGCGGCTATTGGCGTATCGTCAAATTTTGCAAACACATCTGATGGATCTGCGCCAAGTTCCGCCGTTAGGCGTCGTCGTGCGAAATAAGGACTCATGGGTGGGGCACTGGCCTGAAGCTCACGAAAGGCATCTACATACTCTTCAGGGACAGCCCCAGGAATAGATGCAAGCATCTGGGCGATTTTCATCATGGGCCCTTTAAGAGTTCCCAGGGCATCTTTTACGGCATGTGCATGTACCGTGTGATCAATAGGAACACCCATCAGTTGATTTACCAACACGCGCATTCCTAGATTTCCCATCGAGGGCGCAAGCGCAACTAGGCGCCGCCATTTTCCTGTGATTGTCTCATCGCGCATTTTGCCACATATTTAAATTGAA